>JBKJZS010000121.1:0-11757 GCA_046714915.1 Polaromonas sp.
GGGCGGGCACGGCGGCACTCAGCTAGTTCAGCTATTGATCCGGCCTTGTGAAGTATGAACCTTTCGCCCTGAGCCGCCTGTCCTGAGCACCGTCGAAGGGGTCGAAGGGCTGCGCTGGCTTCGACAAGCTCAGCCCGAACGGAAATGAAGACTTCATCGGGCCGGAGCAACAGTTCAGCTAGTTCAGCTCGATAAAGCCTTGAAAGCTCTGTCGGTAATTTCGTCGACACCGCCCATGCCGCTGATGGCCAAGTAGGTGGGCGCCGCGTCGGGCGCGGCTTTTGCCCAGCTGGAGTAGTACGCCACGAGCGGACGGGTTTGCGCGCTGTAGACTTCCAAGCGCTTGCGCACGGTTTCTTCTTTGTCGTCCTCACGCTGAATCAACGGCTCGCCGGTCACATCGTCTTTGCCTTCGACCTTGGGTGGGTTGTACTTCACATGGTAGGTCCGGCCCGAAGCGGTGTGCGAACGGCGTCCGCTCATGCGCTCGATGATTGCGTCAAATGGCACGTCGATTTCAAGGACGTAATCGATCTTCACACCTGCGGCCTTCATGGCGTCGGCCTGGGGAATGGTGCGGGGAAAACCATCGAACAAAAAGCCTTTGGAGCAGTCGGGCTGGGCGATGCGTTCCTTCACCAGATTGATGATGAGGTCGTCACTGACCAGCGCGCCGGATTCCATGACTTTTTTGGCTTCAAGGCCCAGCGGTGTGCCGGCCTTGACGGCTGCACGCAGCATGTCGCCGGTTGAAATTTGGGGAATTCCGTATTTTTGGCAGATGAAGGTCGCCTGGGTCCCTTTGCCAGCGCCCGGTGCGCCCAACAAAATCAGTCTCATGGATATCCTCGGATTTTTATCAATTTGGCAGTGTGCCCGCGGTTCAGTGCAGAGCGACAGATCACGTCATTTTGAACTTAAGGATAGCATGCGAACGCCCATGGCCGCTTACAAAAACAGCCTGCGCACCCGCTCAAGATCTTCAGGGGTGTCCACGCCGTGCCCAGGCGCCTGGTCCGTGACGTGCACGGCAATTCGGTAGCCATGCCAGAGCACGCGCAGCTGCTCCAGCTGTTCCAATTGCTCCAGCGGCGCTTGCTGCAAGGTGGGAAATTGCCTCAGAAAGCCGACCCGGTAGCCATAAATCCCTACATGTCGCAACGGTGGCGGCAGCGAACTTCCTGCGGCCCACCAGGCTTGGCCGGCAAAATCGCGGGCGACAGGAATCGGCGAGCGGCTGAAGTAGAGCGCAATGTCGCGCGCATCGAGCACCACCTTGACGACATTCGGATTCAGCAGATCCTCCAGCGTATCAATGGCATGGGCGGCGGTGCTCATGGCGCAGTCGCTGCGCTGTTCCAGCAGACCCGCTACCGCGTCGATCAGTGCCGGCTCTACCAGGGGTTCATCCCCCTGCACATTGATCACCAGTTCCTCATCGCCCAGGGCGAGCAAATCGCAAGCCTGCGCGAGCCGGTCACTGCCGCTGGGGTGATCGGCCCGGGTCAGTACCGCCACGACGCCAAAGACCTGGCATTTTTCGACGATGTCCATGCTGTCCGCCGCCACGACGACGCGGGATGCGCCGCTCTGGAGCGCGCGCTGGGCCACACGAACGACCATGGGGACGCCGGCGATCTCAGCCAGCGGTTTGTTGGGCAGGCGGCTCGACGCGAGGCGGGCCGGGATGAGGACGCTAAAGCTCATGCCTGGTGCATCACAGGCCGAGTTCCTCGTCTGTGAGGGTGCGCGCCTCGTTTTCAAGCATCACCGGCAAGCCGTCGCGGATGGGATATGCCAGCCGGGCACTGCGCGAGACGAGCTCCTGTTTTTCGCGGTCATAGTCGAGCGGGCCCTTGGTTACGGGGCAGACCAGCAGTTCAAGCAGTTTGGTGTCCATGGCTGCATGGTAATTGAGAAAGCAGCGGCTGCAGCAAAGCATCAAAGGCCGCAAAAAAAGCCGGCTCCGGTGAAAATTCCAGCGGTACGGCCAGCACGCCGGCTTGTCGAGGGAACAGTTTGACTGCGTCTTTTTCGGTACAAATCATGGTGTATCCCCTATCCAGAAGGCGCGGATAGCTATCAAAACTGTAGTGATCGGGGAGTGCCCATGTTTCAGCCAGATGGAGGCCGCGGGCTCTAAGCATCGCGAAGAAAGCTTCGGGTTTGGCGATGCCGGCTACTGCCAGCAGGGACTGGCCAGCCAAGCTCATCAAGGGAATACGGCTGCCATCAGCACGCAGCGCGTGATCAGCCAAGCGTCGGGTCGAGCTGAAGCCGTCGAAGGCGGCGCTGGGGCCGGTGTGCAGAACCAGGTCAATGCCGCGGCCGCCGGCCCGGGCGCCGCGTTGCAGGCGGGCCGGCCAGGGCTCACGCAACGGTCCGGCGGGCAGCAGCCAGCCATTGCCTGCTCCGCGTTCGTCAAATACCGCAATCTCGATGTCTCGCTGCAGGGCGTAGTGTTGCAGGCCGTCGTCGCAGACAATCACCTGCGTCAAGGGGTGCGCCGAGAGCAGGGCGCGCACTGCATCGATGCGCCGGGGCGCTACAAATACAGGAGCGCCCGTTGCCCGCCGAATAAGGGCAGGCTCGTCACCTGAATCTACAACCGGAGTGGCCGGCAGAACTTCGAGGCAATGGTTGGCGGAGCGCCCGTAACCGCGCGAGACGATGCCGGTCTGCCAACCGCCGGCCTGCAGGTGCTGAACCAACGCAATCACCGCCGGTGTTTTTCCTGCACCGCCAGCCACCACATTGCCCACCACCACCACAGGCACGTTCACCCCTTCGGATTTAAGAATGCGGACTTGGTAACAAAACCGTCGAAGACCCACCAGCAGGCCGTAGAGCTGAGCCACGGGCCACAGCAGGCAGGCAACCGCCCCGCGCCGCAACCAGGCCCGCTGCAACCGCCCCACGTTTACCTGGCGCCGGCCTGGGTCATAGAGTGCGTTTGGCATGGCGTTTTAATCCTGCTGCAACCGCCCCACGTTTACCTGGCGCCGGCCTGGGCCGCGCTCTGGGTGGCAAAAGTGATTTGCGTCAGGCCACTGCGCCGGGCCGCCTCCATCACGACAATAACCGACTGGTGCGTGGCACTGGCATCGGCACTGATGATGATGACGCTGTCCTTGCCAGCCTTGGCGGCCGCGGTCATGGCGGCGCTGAGCGCCTCAATGCTGCGCCCGTTGACAGGCATTTTGCTGACCATGTAGCGGCCATCGCTGCTGACGGCCACGATCACTTCCTTGGGGTAGTCGCGTTGCTGATCGGCGTCTGCCACTGGCAGCTTGATTTGCAGTTCCGTAAACTTGCTGTAAGTGGTGGAAAGCATCAGGAAAATCAGCACGACCAGCAGGACGTCGATGAAGGGGATCAGGTTGATCTCGGGCTCATCCCGCGAAGACCCGCGAAAGTTCATGATGATTTCCGGTCGGACGGCGCAGAACGCCCACTAACACACGCGGCGGGCACCGAGTGTCGCGCAGGGCCGCTCCAAGCCAGTTGACTCACCTCGGGGGGCAGCGTCATCAACGAAGTGACAAGCGTGAGGGTCATTTTCGTAAGGTGTTCAAGTGCCGCATAAAACGGTCCGACGCGATTTCCATGGTAAGCAGGTAACCGTCCACCTGGGCCCGAAAATAGCGCCAAAAAATCAGTGAAGGAATGGCGACGATCAGGCCGAAGGCGGTGTTGTACAGTGCAATCGAAATGCCTTGGGCCAGTTGCGCAGGGTTGCCACCGGCGGCATTGGCAACGCCGCCACTACCCGCCTGTGAGCCAAAAATTTCGATCATGCCGATGACGGTGCCAAGCAAACCCAGCAGGGGCGCCGCCGAGGCGATGGTGGCCAGCGCCGCCAGGTAACGCTCCAGTGTGTGGGCGGCCCGCCGGCCCGCGCCCTCCAGGATGGAGCGCAGGTCTTCTTCACCGATGCGCGGGTTGGCGTTTAACGCACGAAAACCACTGGCTAGCACTTGACCGAGCAAAGAGTTCTGCTCCAGGTGCGAAACCACATCGGGGGCGGGTACAGCGCTGCGGGACACCGTGATGGCCTCGTCGAGAAGTTTGGGAGGCGCAATTTTCCCGGGTTTGAGGCTGGAAAACCGCTCAATAACCAACGCCACCGCCAAAATGGAGCAGGCCACCAGGGGCCAAATTGGCCAGCCTGCGGCTTGTATGATTGAAAACAAGGCAAATCTCCCAGCAGATAATTGGTTTAGATTATGGCCTACCCCATCCCGCCAGTTCCCGCTTGTTGCGCCATGGCAGCACCTGTTGTTGATGGCAAACTTGTAGGAATTTGCTCACAGAACTTGTGGATAACTTTGTGAGCAAGTACCCGTCGGAGTGCCGGAAAGCCGCGCCGGATGGAGGTTGCAACAAAACGATGAAAATTTCAGCAGAATAAAGTTGTTCCGAATCAGTGACTTACACGAATTCATCGGATCTTCCCGGCAAAAATCGGGTCACCCAGTCGTCGCGGGCCTCTGTGGAGCATTGCTCGTGGCGCAGCAAGGGATTTGTCCATGTTTGAAGCCTCTCTAGCGCCGGAAGGACCCGGGCCGGCGGTGCGTGTGTGGCCTGTCGGCACGCTGCTGCGCGCGATCGCCGACAGCCTGGAGGCGCGTTTTAACCCCGTGGCCGTGCTGGGAGAAGTCAGCGGTTTTTCGCGGGCAGCCAGCGGCCATTGTTATTTTTCGCTCAAAGACGAGCAGGGCCAGATTCGCTGTGCGATGTTCCGGCGCGCGGCCGGCTTGCTGAATTTTTCGCCGCGTGACGGGCAGCTGGTCGAATTGCGCGGCCGGCTCGGCGTGTACGAGCCACGGGGCGAGCTGCAAATGGTCGTCGAATCGATGCAGCAAGCCGGGCAGGGCAATCTGTTCGAGCAATTCCTCAAACTCAAAGCCAGGCTGGAAGCCGAGGGGCTGTTCGATGCCGGCCGCAAGAAAGCCCTGTCGCTGCTTCCCAGGGCCATTGGCATCGTAACTTCGCTGGGTGCTGCGGCTTTGCACGATGTGGTGACAGCCTTGCAGCGGCGTGCGCCGCATATCCCGGTGGTGATTTATCCGGCCAGCGTGCAGGGCGCCCAGGCCCCCGATGAGCTGCGCCAAGCCTTGCGCAAGGCCTATCAGCGTGCCGAGGTGGACGTACTGCTGCTGGTGCGTGGTGGCGGTGCGATGGAAGACCTGTGGGCTTTCAACGATGAACAGCTGGCCCGATGCCTGGTGGCTTCGCCCGTGCCGGTGGTGTGCGGTGTCGGCCATGAGACCGACTTCACGATTGCTGATTTTTGCGCCGATCTGCGCGCGCCTACCCCCACGGCAGCAGCGGAAATGTGCGCCCAGCCGCAAAAAGTCTGGCTGGACGCACTGGAGCTGGCCCAGGACCGGCTGCAAAACAGCGTGGAGCGGCAACTGCAGGCCAACGGCCAGCGGCTGGACTGGGCTGCGTCCCGCGTCAGCCGGCCCTCGCATCTGGTGACACGCCAGCAGGCCCGGCTGGCCGGCCAGACGCAGCGCTTGCGGCACGCCCTGAAATCGGGCATTCAGCACGAAAAAAGCTTACTGCAGGGACTGCTACTCGCTGTCCCGCAAGCGCTGACGCAAGCGATGCAGTATCAGCAGCGGCGGCTTGAGCGAGCGCAGCTGCGGCTGGGCCCGCTGGACCCCAAGCTGGTGCTCCAGCGCGGTTACGCCTGGCTGGCTGACATGCAAGGCCAGGCGATCAGCAGTGCCGGAGCCACCCAGCCGGGCCAGGCGCTGCGCGCAACCCTTGCCGACGGAGAGGTCGATTTGACCGTTTCTGCACCGCGGCTGATTTAATTTTTACAATGCGCGTACATAATCGTTTATCACCACAACAACCTCACGAGGAAACACATGGAACACACACTACCCCCGCTGCCCTATCCCATTGACGCGCTGGCGCCCCACTACAGCCAGGAGGCGTTTGAATATCATCACGGCAAGCACCACAATGCCTATGTGGTCAACCTCAACAACCTGCAAAAAGGCACCGAATTCGAGGCCATGACGCTGGAAGAGATTGTCAAAAAATCAAGTGGTGGTGTGTACAACAATGCCGCGCAGATCTGGAACCACACGTTTTTCTGGAGCTGCATGAAACCTGCGGGTGGCGGCGAGCCCGGTGGTGCGCTGGCAGCGGCCATCAACGCGAAATTTGGCTCCTACGCTGCCTTCAAAGAAGCTTTCGTGAAGTCGGCGGTTGGGAACTTTGGTTCGGGCTGGACCTGGCTGGTTAAAAAAGCCGATGGTTCGGTGGACATTGTCAACACCGGCCCGGCCGGCACACCGCTGACCACCGCGGACAAAGCGCTGATGACGGTCGACGTGTGGGAACACGCTTATTACATCGACTACCGCAACCAGCGTCCCAAGTTTGTCGAGACTTTTTTGTCAAAGCTGGTGAACTGGTCTTTTGCCGAGAAGAATTTCGGCTGAGCCTGAGCCAGGTACAAAAGAGCCGACTTTGCGTCGGCTTTTTTATGGACAGCGTCGGAAGGCACGACCGCTTAACGAGCCGACTCGAAAGGCGGACCAGCCAGTTTGCTGCCGGCCTTGATGCCTTTTTTGGCAAACCAGCCGACATTCATCTCCAGCACGTAGCGAACCGGTTTCTCCGAGCAGTGCGAGTCTGTGGACTGCGGCTTCATGTCAGCCAGATTCACGATAGTGCCGTCGTCAGCCACAAAGGCTGCTGTCAGGGGAAGCAGTGTATTTTTCATCCAGAAGCACTGCTTGGCGGCTTGTTCAAACACAAACAACATGCCTTCGTGCTGTGGCATCTCGGTACGGAACATGAGCCCGACTTGCCGCTGATGCGGAGTCGATGCAAGCTGCACGTCGATACGGTGCATCCCGGCACTCAAGGGCACCCGCTGAAGATTGGTTTGGGGAACGTCCTGGGCAAACACCCCGCCTGAAGTCAGCAGGGCGCAGCTCATCAGCCCATTGATCAAGCCGTGGTTGACCCTATTCGCAGCGATTTTTTTAAACATGGCGTCATAAAAGTTGAGTCAGTTTCCAGCATAAGCGACACCCATAAAAAATGCCCGCAGAGCGGGCATTTTGAGTCTGGCGCCAGAAATTACTTCTTGGCGGCAGCAGCTTTGTCTTCTTTGGCTTTCTTGGCGGCAGCAGCTTTGTCTTCTTTAGCTTTCTTGGCAGCAGCGGCTTTCTCTTCTTTGGCTTTCTTGGCAGCAGCGGCTTTTTCGGCTTTAGCGGCTTTAGCTTCAGCAGCTTGGTCTACCTTGGCAGCTGGCATTGCAGGCGTAGCAGGCGTAGCAGGCGTAGCAGGCTTAGCAGGCATTGCGGGCGTAGCAGGCATTGCGGGCATTGCAGGCTTAGCCGGCTGGGCTGGAGCTGCCGGCGTAGTTTGCGCGAAAGCACCAGCGGCAAAGAGGCCAGCGATCAAAGCAGCGAGGATCTTGTTCATTTGAAATTTCCTTAATAACGGTATTGGAAAAAAGACCCCGAAAATTTCGGAGGCCTCACCGTAACGGAGGCCGTTCGCAACTGGTTGACAGATCGTCCTCAAAATCTTTTCAAGGACGCTTTTACGGATAGAATTTAGGGGTTTTTACCTAAACTGCTGAAAGCGACGCACCGACGTCAACAGCGCTCACCGGAAACTTATCCACATGTATCAGCACATCAAGGTGCCCGCACAGGGTCAAAAAATTACTGTCAATGCCGACAATTCATTGAATGTGCCGGACGAACCGGTCATTCCTTTTATTGAAGGCGACGGCACAGGTGCTGACATTACGCCAGTCATGCTCAAGGTGGTTGATGCGGCTGTGGCCAAAGCCTACGGTGGCAAGAAAAAAATCCACTGGATGGAGGTCTACGCCGGCGAAAAATCGACCAAGGTCTATGGTCCCGACGTCTGGTTGCCGGAAGAAACGCTGCACGCGGTCAAGGACTATGTCGTTTCCATCAAGGGACCGCTGACTACGCCGGTGGGCGGCGGTATTCGCTCGCTGAACGTGGCGCTGCGGCAAGAGCTTGACCTGTACGTCTGCCTGCGCCCGATTCAGTACTTTGCCGGTGTGCCGTCCCCGGTCAAAGAGCCGCACAAGACCAACATGGTGATCTTCCGCGAGAACTCGGAAGACATCTATGCGGGCATTGAGTTTGAAGCTGAAAGCGACAAAGCCAAGAAGCTCATTAAATTTCTGCAGGACGAGATGGGCGTCAAGAAAATCCGCTTCCCCAATACCTCGGGCATTGGCATCAAGCCAGTCTCGCGCGAAGGCACCGAGCGCCTGGTTCGCAAGGCCATTCAGTACACCATCGACAATGACAAACCCAGCCTGACGATTGTCCACAAGGGCAACATCATGAAGTTCACCGAAGGCGGCTTCCGCGACTGGGCCTACGCCCTGGCGCAAAAGGAATTTGGTGCCGAACTGATCGATGGCGGCCCATGGTGCAAGTTCAAGAACCCGAAAACGGGCAAGGACATCATCGTCAAGGACAGCATTGCGGACGCCTTCCTGCAGCAGATTCTGCTGCGTCCGGCCGAGTACAGCGTCATTGCGACACTCAACCTCAACGGCGACTATGTGTCCGACGCATTGGCTGCACAGGTCGGCGGCATCGGCATTGCCCCGGGCGCCAACCTGAGCGACACCATCGCGATGTTTGAAGCCACGCACGGCACGGCCCCCAAGTACGCCGGCAAAGATTATGTGAACCCGGGATCAGAAATTCTGTCGGCTGAAATGATGCTGCGCCACATGGGCTGGACCCAAGCCGCCGACTTGATCATCAGCGCCATGGAAAAATCAATCAAATCCAAGAAAGTCACCTATGACTTTGCGCGACTGATGGAAGGCGCGACGCAGGTTAGCTGCTCTGGTTTTGGCCAGGTGATGATCGAGCACATGTAAGCCTGGCTGGTTATTGGGCTAACGCGCCTGCAGTCTGGCGGATCGCCTGAAAATTAGGCCGTAAGGCTGCAAAGCCGCCCTTGGCTCAGGCCAGGGCGGTTTTTTCATGGGCTTTTTTGCGCGCCGCAAAAGTTAATTGCGTGCGCTGGAATGTCGCGTTCCCGCCACCAATTTCCCTACCCGTCGCGCTGAACAATTTCGGTGGCTAGAATGAATTCCATGGCGAACCAACCCCCCAAGTCTCCTGTACCGCCCAAGGCACCTGTCTTCAAGCCGGATGATGCCAACGGCGGGGATTCAGTCGTGCTGGAGCGGCGCCCGCAAAAGACCAAGCCGCCGCAGATGTTCCAGGTGGTTCTGCTCAATGACGATTACACGCCGATGGAGTTTGTCGTCGAGGTGATTCAGGAGTTCTTCAACAAGGACCGCGAAACAGCGACGCAGATCATGCTGAAGATTCACCTGGACGGCAAAGGCGTGTGTGGTGTGTTTTCCAAGGATGTGGCCTCCACCAAGGTGGACCAGGTCACGGAAGCGGCGCGAAAAAACGGCCATCCGCTGCAGTGTGTGTGCGAGCCCATTGAATAATGAAAAAAACAGCCCATATCGACTTGAAGAGTTACACAATGATGTCATCAGATAACCAAGCAGCAAGCCGAAAGGAAACGCAATGATTGCCCAGGAATTAGAAGTCAGCTTGCACATGGCCTTTGTTGAGGCCCGGCAGCAGCGCCACGAGTTCATCACCGTGGAACATCTGCTGCTCGCATTGCTTGACAACCCCAGTGCGGCCGAAGTGCTTCGTGCATGTTCTGCCAATATTGATGATTTGCGCAAGGCGCTGGCCAACTTCATCAAGGACAACACGCCGCAGGTGGCAGGCAGCGATGATGTCGACACACAACCCACGCTCGGTTTCCAGCGGGTGATCCAGCGCGCCATCATGCATGTGCAGTCCACTGGCAACGGAAAGAAAGAAGTTACTGGCGCCAATGTGCTGGTTGCCATTTTTGGCGAGAAGGACTCGCATGCCGTGTATTACCTGCACCAGCAGGGCGTCACGCGTCTGGACGTTGTCAACTTTATTGCGCACGGCATCAAGAAGAGTGATCCGCCCGAACCGACCAAGGCCGGCGAAAGCGCTGCCGAGAACGAGGAAAGCGGCGAGAAGAACGAAAAAGCATCACCGCTGGAGCAGTACACCCAGAACCTGAACCAGCTCGCCAAAGACGGCAAGATCGATCCGCTGATCGGTCGCCAGTACGAAGTCGAGCGTGTGATCCAGATTCTCTGCCGCCGCCGAAAAAACAACCCGTTGTTGGTGGGTGAAGCCGGCGTGGGCAAGACGGCGATCGCCGAGGGCCTGGCCTGGCGCATCACGCAAAAAGACGTGCCGGAAATTCTCGCTGAAGCGCAGGTCTACTCGCTTGACATGGGTGCTTTGCTGGCCGGTACCAAATACCGTGGCGATTTTGAGCAGCGTCTCAAGGGCGTACTCAAGGCTCTGAAGGACAAGCCCAACGGCATCCTGTTCATTGACGAAATCCACACCCTGATAGGTGCAGGCGCTGCTTCGGGCGGCACGCTGGACGCATCCAACCTGCTCAAGCCGGCCCTGTCCAACGGCCAGCTCAAATGCATCGGCGCAACGACCTTCACTGAATACCGCGGCATTTTCGAGAAAGATGCAGCACTGTCACGTCGCTTCCAGAAGGTTGACGTGGTGGAGCCCACCATCCAGGAAACGGTCGAGATTCTCAAAGGTTTGAAGTCGCGCTTCGAAGAACACCACAGCGTCAAATACGCGGTGGCGGCCCTGCAGGCCGCGGCCGAGCTCAGTGCCAAGTACATCAACGACCGCCATCTGCCTGACAAGGCGATTGACGTGATTGACGAGGCTGGCGCTGCCCAGCGCATATTGCCGGCGTCCAAGCGCAAGAAAACGATTACGAAGGCCGAGGTCGAAGAAATCGTTGCCAAGATTGCCCGCATTCCGCCCGCCAATGTATCCAACGACGACCGCGGCAAGCTCAAAACCCTGGAGCGCGATCTCAAGAGCGTGGTTTTCGGCCAGGACAAGGCGCTGGACGTGCTGGCCTCCGCCGTGAAAATGGCGCGCTCGGGCCTGGGCAGGGACGACAAGCCGATCGGATCCTTCCTGTTCTCAGGCCCCACCGGTGTCGGCAAAACCGAAGCCGCCAAGCAGCTGGCCTACATCATGGGAATCGAGCTGATTCGTTTTGACATGAGCGAGTACATGGAACGCCATGCGGTCAGTCGCCTGATCGGTGCGCCTCCGGGCTACGTCGGGTTTGACCAGGGTGGCTTGCTGACGGAAGCCGTGACCAAGAAGCCGCACTGCGTGCTGCTGCTCGACGAGATCGAAAAGGCGCACCCGGACATCTTCAACGTGCTGCTGCAGGTGATGGATCACGGCACGCTGACGGACAACAACGGGCGCAAGGCCGATTTCCGCAACGTGATCATCGTGATGACGACCAATGCCGGCGCCGAGACCATGAACAAGGCGACCATTGGCTTTACCAATCCACGCGAGGCCGGTGACGAGATGGCGGACATCAAGCGCCTGTTCACGCCCGAGTTCCGTAATCGGCTGGACGCCACTGTCAGCTTCAAGGCGCTGGAAGTGCTGGCCTCGGCCGTCAAGATGGCGCGCTCGGGCCTGGGGCGTGCGGACAAGCCGATCGGCTCGTTCCTGTTCAGCGGCCCCACCGGGGTCGGCAAGACCGAAGCGGCCAAGCAGTTGGCCTACATCATGGGCATCGAGCTGATGCGCTTCGACATGTCGGAGTACATGGAGCGCCATGCGGTGAGCCGCC
>JBKJZS010000122.1:0-15722 GCA_046714915.1 Polaromonas sp.
GGTAAATTGAAAGGGGGCAGGGGAAGCAGGGGATCGTCCGGGTCGACGTCGGCCGCCTCGTCACCGTCGTCCTGTTCGTCGGTGTCCGTCTGCGCCCAGAACAGGCGGTCGGGAACAATGTTGCCCATGCCCGGGTGAAAACCAGCATCCAGGCTGTGATCGAGGTAGGTCAACGCCTCGGTGGTGGCGGCCTGCAGATTGTGGCCGTTGGCCAGCAGGGCAGACAAAGCGGCCGTTAGCGTGTCGCCCGCGCCGGCAAACACCGCCTCAAAACGCTCGAACTTTTCGCTGTAGAGAATCGCTTGCGGCGTAGCCAGCACATTGTCAATGAATTGCTCGGGCAGGGGTATGCCGGTCACCAGCGTGTAAGGCACGCCGAACTCGGCCGCGGCTTTGGCGATATCGCGTGCCGACGGGCTTCGCTCGCTTGCCCAGTCCGGTAGCAGCCAGCGCCACAAGCTGCTGTGGTTGCCGACCAGCACGGTGGTTTGCGGCAGCATCAGCTCGCGAAAAGCATCCAGGTAATTGTCAATGGCTTCTTCGTCCCACCAGGACAGGTTGGGCATGTAGGCGATCAGCGGCACGTCGGCGTAGTCTGATGCGATTTCTGCGATGGCGCTGATGTTTTCGGGGTTCCCGACAAAACCGACCTTGATGGCCCCAACCGGCATATCCTCCAGAGCGGTGCGCGCCTGTTCGGTGACGGCATCTTCATCAAAGGAAATGTGGTCGAAAATCTCGGCCGTGTCACGCACATAAGTGCCGGTCACGATCGCCAGCGCGTGTGCACCGGCCGACACAATGGCGCTGATGTCGGCGGTCAAGCCGCCGGCACCGCTGGGATCGTTGGCGTTGAAGATCATCACGCAGGCAGGAGAAATTTCGCTGTCTTCCGCTTCGATTTGCCGGCTGTCCAGATGAGGTGTGTTGGGGTTTGCCATAGGCTTGGATTTTTGCCTTGTACGCGGATAAGCAACGCCGCCTCGATACAATCGTTGCATTCTATTCGAAGGCAACTTAAGCTGTGACTCAATCAATGACCTGGATGTGTTTAATTTGTGGATGGATTTATGACGAAGCGACTGGCGCGCCAGAACACGGTATTGCGGCGGGCACACCTTGGGTACAGGTGCCGATGAACTGGACCTGCCCCGAATGCGGGGCGCGAAAAGAAGACTTTGAAATGGTTCAGATCTGAATGGCCTGACCGGTTGTCTAAACAATCGCGCAGTGGACGTCGGAATGCCGGCGGCGCGTTACACGGGAGCACAGTCAGTGAGTATTATCAGTTCTGGATGCAAGGTCTTGGTCATAGATGACAGTAATACCATCCGGCGTAGCGCCGAAATATTTCTGAAGCAGGGCGGGCATGAGGTGCTGCTCGCAGAAGATGGTTTTGACGCCCTCTCCAAGGTCAACGACTATCTGCCGGACCTGATTTTTTGCGACATTCTGATGCCGCGTCTGGATGGCTACCAGACCTGCGCGATTATCAAGCGCAACCCGAAATTTTCGAATGTACCCATTGTGATGCTGTCTTCAAAGGATGGCGTTTTCGACAAGGCACGTGGCAGGATGGTGGGCTCGCAAGACTATCTGACCAAGCCGTTTACCAAAGATCAATTGCTGCACACTGTTCAGCAGCTTGGCAGCGCAAAACAAGGAGTAGCGTAATGGCAATTAAAAAAATTCTGATCGTGGACGACTCTAAAACGGAGTTGATGTTCATGACCGATCTTCTGGGCAAGAACGGCTTTGCGGTAAAAACTGCCGAGAACGCGGAAGACGCCTTTCGCCGGCTTGCCGAGGATAAACCCGACCTGATTCTGATGGATGTGGTGATGCCCGGACAAAATGGATTTCAGCTGACGCGGGTCATCACGCGCGATCCCTTGTACGCCGACGTGCCCATCATCATGTGTACCAGCAAAGATCAGGAAACTGACCGTGTCTGGGGCATGCGTCAGGGTGCCAAGGACTACATCACCAAGCCGGTTGATGTCAATGACCTGATGTCCAAAATCAAGGCGTTGGGCTGATGGCATACCGATTTCACTAAAGTATGGCCAACCGACAAGCACTTAGAGAATTGCAAAGCCGCTTGGCCGACAGGTTACAGGCCGCCAAGACCCAAGGTGTTTCGGCATCCTGGCTGGCTGTTGAGGCCGGAGGTGCCAGGTACCTTTTCCCCTTGAACCAGTCCGGAGAGATTTTCCCGTGGGTCAGTGCGCAGAATGTGCCGTATACGCAACCCTGGTTTGCTGGCGTGGCCAATTTGCGCGGCGGCTTGTACGGCGTTGTTGATCTGGCCAGTTTCGTGAGCGGAAAAACGCCGTCGCCGCGCAGCGAAACGGCGCGCACCGAGTCGCGGCTGGTCGCCCACAACCCCCCCCTCGAGATCAACTGCGCGCTGCAGATTGACAAGCTGGCCGGGCTGCGCAATCCGGAGTCGTTTTTCGACTTTGCCGAAAGGTTGCCCGAATCGCCGGAATTTTTTGGCCACAGCTATGTCGATTCGAATGGTGCCAGCTGGCAGGAAATCAACCTGCAGTCGCTCGCACAACAAGTGCATTTTCTGACCATCAGCGCCTAGCGCTATTACGTTCCCCCCCGGAAAGGCTTCCCATGTCTGCTGTTGAAAACATTCAGAATCTATTCAAAACAAAGTCCGGATTACCCCAGGACAGCATGGATCATGTTTCGCTGGACATGTCGGTTGACCCTTTGGCGACCGGAGCGATGGACGCTTCGCCCAGAACGACCGCCATGGCCCAGGCAGGCGACAGCGCCAAGGTGAGTCCTGAAAGCCTGGCTTTCGAGGACGCATCGGAACAAAAGGTTGAGCTGTTGCCACTGCCAATACTGGGCCGGCGGCGCATGGGCTCGCACCAGCGAGTGCTGGTACTGCTGATGGGTTTGGCCGTGGTGGTGCTGGCTTCCGTGACCTCTGTAGCGCTGAACCAGGCCGACCGGGTGGCGCAGCAGGTGGCGGCCACTGGGGAATCCATGATGCAGTCGCAGCGTCTTGCCAAATCGGTTTCGCAGGCCCTGGTGGGGAGTGTCCAGGCCTTTCCTGACGTGCGCGAAAGCTCCGGCGTGCTGGCCAAATCTGTGCGTGGCCTGAAGTCCGGTGAGGAGTCCTTGCGGTTGGAGCCGGTTTCCGCTGATCTGCAGACCGATGTTGCCAGCGTGACGCCGCTGATGGAGCGTGCCGAGAAAAACGCAGCGACCGTGATGGGTCAGCAGGCGATTTTGACCCAGGTGGGCAACGCGCTGCGCACGATTAACCGGCAGTCGTCGGATCTGCTTGAAATCGCCGAAACGGTTGCGTCGCTCAAGCTTCAGCAGAATGCGGCTCCGGCAGAAATTTCTGCGGCCGGCCAGCTGGTGATGTTGACGCAGCGTATCGGTAAATCAGCCAATGAATTTTTGACAATGGAAGGCGTGAGTCCGGAAGCTGTGTTTTTGCTGGGTAAGGATTTGAATTCGTTCAAGGAAATTGGCCAGGGCTTGCAGGAAGGCAGTCCGGAGCTGCGTCTGGCGGGCTCCAAAGACCCGCAGACCCGGGAACGGCTTGAGGCCCTGATGGCGCTGTATGAGCAGACCCGCGTCCAGGCGGGTGCGATTTTGGGAAACTTGCAGGGCTTGGTGTCGGCGCGCGAGGCGCAGGCATCGATTATTTCCGACAGCGAGGCCCTGCGCCGCGGTCTGGAAGATCTTCAGGGCAAGCTGTCATCGCAGACCGGTCTGAGTGTCGGCGCCCTGGCCACTCTGGCGGCAGCGGCTGCTTTTGCCCTGCTTTGTGCGGCAGGTCTGGCCCGCTTGCAGGTGCTGGACAGCCGACAACGCCAGGGGCTTGCTGAAGGTCAACGGCTTGAAGCCAAAGGCCAGGAGCAGGACGCCAAGCGCGTCAACGATGCCAACCAGGCCGCCATTTTGCGATTGATGAACGAATTGCAGACAGTGGCTGAAGGCGATTTGACCCAGGAAGCGACGGTGACCGAAGACATCACCGGCGCGATTGCCGACTCGGTGAATTACACGGTGGAAGAGTTGCGGCAGCTGGTGGGTAACGTGCAAAACACGGCTGCCCGGGTGGCCCAAACGACTGCCCAGGTGGAGACTACATCCACCGAGCTGCTCGCAGCGTCAACTGAACAGTTGCGCGAAATTCGCGAAACCGGCCAATCGGTGCTCGACATGGCAACGCGCATCAATCAGGTGTCTACCCAGGCGCAGGAATCCTCAGGTGGCGCGCCAATCGCTGACCGCTGCCGAATCGGGCCTGCAGGCGGTGCAAAACGCCATTGGCGGTATGAACTCAATCCGCGATCAGATTCAGGAAACCTCCAAGCGGATTAAACGGCTGGGTGAATCTTCCCAAGAGATTGGCGAGATCACCGAGCTGATTTCTGACATTACCGAGCAGACCAACGTGCTGGCGCTCAATGCCGCCATTCAGGCGGCTTCTGCCGGTGAAGCCGGGCGAGGCTTCTCTGTGGTGGCCGAGGAGGTGCAGCGTCTGGCTGAACGTTCCGCCGATGCCACGCGGCAGATTTCTGCCTTGGTGAAAGCGATTCAAACCGATACCCAGGATGCGGTGGCTGCTATGGAGCGCTCCACGCAGGGTGTGGTTGAGGGGGCCAAGCTGTCAGACAGCGCCGGGACCGCGCTGTCCGAGATTGACATGGTGTCTCGCCGCCTGGCCGACCTGATTGAGCAAATTTCCGCCTCGGCTTCCCGGGAAGCTGAATCGGCAAACGTGGTGGCCGGCAATATCCAGCATATTTTTGCCGTGACGGAGCAAACCGGAGAGGGTACCCGTTCCACCGCCCAGCAGGTCCGTGAGTTGTCCCGGATGGCGGAAGAACTCCGGCAGTCTGTCTCGCGATTCAAGATTGCCTGATGAATGCTTGATTTATCTCTGTCCGTGAACTCCGATTTATGAACCGGCCTGCCATTTATGCAATCGAATGCTCCGAATACATCAGCCGCTGAACTCGATTTGACTGTCAATGATCTGGGCCCACTGGCCTGGGTGCTGGACGAACTTCGAAAATCCCTGGACGGATCGGCCAAGGCCTTGAAGCGTTTTGTGCGGGACGCCGAGTTGGCGCGTGGCTCCGACCTCGCCGCCCTGGATGCCAGCCAGTTGCGCATAGCTCGCCAGCAATTGCACCAAGCGGTGGGTGCGCTGGAGATGGTGGGGCTGAGCGCGCCCGCACTGATCTTGCGTGCAATGGAAGCGGCGGTGCAACGGTTTGTGCAGCGCCCTGAGCAATGCAATCAGGAAGCTGCGACCAAGGTCGAGTTGGCCAGTTTTGCGTTGATGGAGTATCTCGAAGGGGTGCTGGCGGACAAACCGGTGTCTGCCGTTTCGCTGTTTCCCCAGTACCGTGATGTCCAGGCTCTGGTCGGCGCAGATCGTATCCATCCGGCGGATCTCTGGGTGTTCGAGTGGCGCTGGACAGAGCCAGCCCTGCCTTCAACCGTCGATTCCAGGACTTACGACGATTCATCGAGACAGCTGCTTGATCAACTGATATTGAAAATTATGCGGGGGGGTGACCCGCAGGCTGCGCAAAGTATGAGAGACATGTGCCTGGGTTTCGCGCAAGCCGAATCGGCCGACAAACCCATGGTGTTCTGGAAAATTGCGGCGGGGTATTTTGAAGCGCTGGCGCATGGCTTGCTGAGGGTCGATCTTTACGTCAAACGGGCGACTTCGCGCGTCTTGCTGCAGTATGCGTCGTTGGCACGGGGCAGTACCGATGCGTCGGACCGGCTTGCACAGGACCTGCTGTTTTTCTGCTCGCAGGCGGTGGCCCCACGCGCCAGCGATGCGCCGGTGTTGTCGGCGGTGCGTTCGAGCTACGGATTGGCCCGATTCAAACCGGTTGACTATGAAGCGGTCCAGTTCGGCCGCTTTGATCCGGCGCTGCTCGCGCAAGCCCGCAAGCGGATTGTCTCGGCAAAGGAAACATGGTCCTCGCTGACTGCGGGAGACATCAGCAAGTTCAAGACCGTGGCCGACCAATTCAGCCTGGTGACAGACTCGCTGGTCAAATTGCACCCGGCCAGCGAGCCGCTGGCGCTGTCGCTGTCGCGGGTGATTGAAACGACAGTGCGCTCAGCGCAAGCCCCTCCGATTGAACTGGCACTGGAGGTAGCGACGGCCGTGCTCTACCTTGAAGCCGCCTTTGACGACCTCGATCCCAATGATCCTCAGCTGGCCGTCCGGACCGCCGGGCTGGCGGAGCGGCTCGAAGGTGTCCGAATCGGCGGCAACGCGCAGCCGCTTGAATCCTGGATGGAAGAGTTGTACCGCCGCGTCAGTGACAAACAGACCATGGGCAGTATTGTGGGCGAGTTGCGGATTTCCCTTGGCGAGCTTGAAAAATCGCTGGATCTGTTTTTCCGCAACCCGCAGGACAAAACTGCGTTGGCCGCAGTGCCTGGGCAGCTGTCACAGATGCGCGGTGTGCTGTCCGTACTGGGACTTGACCAGGCCGCTCACGCGGTGCTGCGCATGCGCGAGAGCGTGGAGCAAATGCTGCTGACTGAAATTGATGAGCAACTGGCTCGCTCTGCCGGAACGTTTGACCAGCTGGGCAACAATGTTGGCGCTTTGAGCTTTTTGATTGACATGCTCAATTACCAGCCGGCGCTGGCGAAAAAGCTTTTTGTTTACGACGACCTGAAGGGCGAG
Source organism: Polaromonas sp. (assembly GCA_046714915.1). Taxonomy (GTDB): domain Bacteria; phylum Pseudomonadota; class Gammaproteobacteria; order Burkholderiales; family Burkholderiaceae_C; genus Polaromonas. The sequence continues at coordinate 6,710 of JBKJZS010000122.1, forward strand.
CTCAAACCCCTGATGGGTCGCATTCATACCACCCCGGATGCGGCCGCTGCGGTGAACGTCCACAGCGAGTTGACCCAACAGGTATTGTCAGTTGTCCAGGACGCCGAAGCAGGGGCTTCGGCCGAGAACCTGAGCGTCAAGTTGGATGTGCTGGCAATCCGCGCTGCGCTGGCAGACCAACCTGCGCTTGCGCAGACTGTCCGTGACGCCGCGATAGCCGTAGCTGGTTCACCCACCCAGACAGCCTCCAGCTCGCTGACCGGTTTGCTTGCGGCTGCGGCGCCGGTTGTCGCGCCTGAAGTGGCGCCTGCGGGTTCTGCCGCCGCCGCGGCGGATTTTGAAGAAGACGACTTGCGCGATATTTTTCTGGAGGAAGCACGCGAGGTCGCGGGTCAGGCGCAAGCCGCGATGGCCGCATTGGCCGATGCACCGGGAGATATCGGCGAGCTCACGATACTGCGCCGGGCATTTCATACACTCAAAGGCAGTTCACGCATGGTCGGACTCAATGAGTTCGGCGAGGCTGCATGGTCGATGGAGCAAATGCTCAATGGCTGGCTGGCGGAACAAAAAACCTCCAACGGCGAATTTCGGACGCTGTGTGTGCAGGTGGGGGAAGGATTTTCTGCCTGGATCAACGATATCGCTGCCAACTGTGACGAGCGGTGGAAGTCTGCGGCATTTCGCGCCAGCGCCGATGCGATGCGGATGGACGGAATTTTTGTGGCCCTCCAATTGCCCGCGGCGCCTGTCGCGGAGCAGCAGCCTGTACCGACCACAGTTGCTCAAGCAACTGAGCACAGCCCCGAGTCGCAGGCCGCAACGGAGCTGGATTTCGACTTCATGCTGGAGATGCCGCCGCCCGCCGCGTCTGTTGCTGCAGTATCGGCAGCGCCAAACGGGCAGCATCTGGCCGACATACAGGGCATTGACTTCGACAGCCTGTCGGCGCTGACGGGACAAAGTGCGGTGAGCCCCTCCGCAGTTCAAACCCCTGCTGCGGTTGTTTTTGAGCTGGACCTGACCGAACCGACTCCCGCTGAAGAGGTCAATCCGATTGAATTTTCGCCCGCCGATTTTGAGGCGCATTTTTTGACCGCTGCTGCCTTTCAAGACCAGACCCCGCAAGCACCGTCCCCTTTGAGCGACGTGTCCGGGGATCCGGGTGTTGCCGTCTTTGACTTCGCCGCTGAGCGCCACAGAGCGCAAGCAGACAAAGCCGTACTGTCTATGCGCGAGGCACCATCCATGGCGTCTCTGGAAGCCCCTGTCGAGCCAGCTCCCAATGAAACGGGCGGAGATGACCCAGTCAAGGTGATAGGGACCTTGCGCATCGGTATTCCCCTGTACAACGTATATTTGAACGAGGCTGACGAGTGGTCCCGGCGGCTGGTCACGGAAGTCACCGAGTGGGCCATGGAGCGGGACCGCCCCATCGGGGACTCGGCCCTGGCGCTGACCCATTCCCTGGCCGGTAGTTCGGCAACGGTCGGGTTTGAAGCCTTATCAGAAATGGCCCGTGCGCTTGAGCAGGCCTTGCAGCAGTCGCAAATCCAGCGTGGACACGGCAGCAGCAAGCACGGCAAGCTATTTGTCGATGCAGCCGAAGACATCCGGCGTTTACTGCATCAGTTTGCGGCCGGTTTTCTCAAGCAGCCCGATACCGAAATCCTGCAGGCACTGCGCGAAATCGATTTTTCAGACTCGGAAGACGCTGGTTCCCCGGTTGTCAAAATTGCCAGTTTTGCAGAACTCGGCATCGAGCCAGTGGCGCCGGCTCTGGCCGTTGAGCCCATGATGTCTGCCCAGGCCATCAATGGCTCCGTGGCGGTTGATTTCGTGCCTGCACTTGAGCTGCCTGTGCCTCTCACCGATAAATTGCTGCCAGACACGCCCGCGATTTTGCCGCCCGCCAGGCGTCCTGCTGCATTCAATGCCGCTGCCAGGATGTCCATGGCGCCAGCTTTCAGTGAAGATATAGATGATGAGTTCGATGCCGTCGACGTGATCGATCCGGATCTGTTCCCGATTTTTGAAGAAGAGGGGGCAGAGCTGATGCCGCAGCTGGGCGGCGCTTTGCGGCAATGGGCGGCACGTCCCGATAATCTCGGCGCGCGCAACGAGGTGTTGCGGACCCTGCACACTCTCAAGGGCAGTGCGCGGCTGGCGGGGGCCATGCGGCTGGGTGAAATGGCACACCGGATCGAGTCGGATATCGAGCATCTCGGCACCGATGCGGCTTTCTCGCAGAATTTTGAATCGCTGCTCACGACCTTTGACGCGATGCAAGCGAACTTCGAGGCTTTGCGCCATCCGGGCGTGGCGCCTGGAGCGCTGGAACCTCTCCAGCCTCTGCCGCCGGCTGCTGAGGCAGATGTCCAGGCACCGGCTGAGTCGCAGGGATCACAAAAAGAGGTGGATGTGGCGACGGAGTCGGGGGGCCGCAAAGTCACCATTTCCCTGGCACAGGCTACGGCATTGCAACCCCTGCGTCCGGCTGCCTCGGGCTCAATACGCGTGCGCTCGCAATTGCTGGACCGCATGGTCAACCAAGCCGGCGAGGTCATGATCACCCGGTCTCGTCTGGAGGCCGAGCTGAACCAGTTGCGCGGGTCACTCAATGATTTGAGTGGCAACTTGAACCGTTTGCGCTCGCAATTGCGTGACGTTGAACTTCACTCCGAAACCCAGATGCAGTCGCGCTTGCAGCAAGCCAAAGAGGCGCAGCTCGGTTTTGACCCGCTCGAATTCGACCGCTTCACCCGGGTGCAGGAGCTGACCCGCATGATGGCGGAGTCGGTCAATGACGTGGCGACCGTGCAACGCACCTTGCAGCGAACTGTCGAGGCAACCGAAGACGATTTGATCGCCCAGGGGCGTCAGACCCGCGAATTGCAGCGTGATCTGTTGCGCACCCGCATGGTGGAGTTTGAAGGTATTTCGGAGCGGCTTTACCGCGTGGTACGCCAGGCTTCGAAAGAAACCGGCAAGCAGGTACGGCTTGATCTGCAGGGTGGCACCATCGAGATGGACCGCGGCATGCTGGACCGCATGACACCGGCGTTCGAACATTTGTTGCGCAATTGCGTGGTCCACGGTATTGAAGACCCGCAGACCCGGACGGGGGCAGGCAAAGACCCCAACGGCCTGATAACCGTGAGTTTGCAGCAATCAGGCAATGACGTGTCTGTCGAGTTCCGTGACGACGGTGCCGGCCTGAATTTGCAGCGTATCCGGGAGAAGGCGCTCACTTCGGGCCTGTTGGTTGCCGGCCAGCAGATCGGTGACGACGAAGCCGCCAACATGATTTTCATGCCGGGCTTTAGCACGGCCTCCCAAGTTACCGAGCTGGCCGGACGTGGCATTGGGATGGATGTCGTGCGCTCGGAAGTCAACTCACTGGGCGGCCGGATCGAAACCAGTACTGTCGCCGGCAAGGGCACCAACTTCAAGCTGGTGCTGCCACTTACCACGGCGGTCACGCAAGTGGTGATATTGCGCGCCGGCAGCTCTTCGGTAGGTGTGCCTGCCAACGTGGTCGAAACCGTACGGCGAATCTCGGCGAAAGATTTGCAACAGGCCTACAACACCGGAGTGCTTGACGTAGCCGGCGAAGCTGTTCCCTTCTTCTGGTCGGGCGCCTTGCTGCAGGCGTCGCGCTGTAGCAGTGAGCCGCAAGCCAAAACAGCCCCGGTGGTCGTGTTCCGCAGTGCCGCCCAACGACTCGCCCTGCATGTCGATGAAGTTCTCGGCAACCGGGAGGTGGTGGTTAAAAACCTCGGACCCCAGTTGTCGCGTCTGCCGGGTCTGGCGGGCATGTCGGTGCTTGCCTCGGGTGCAGTGGTGCTGATTTACAACCCGGTGGCGCTGGCAACCGTGTATGGCCAGCAGGCGCGCGCATGGAGTTCCGACAGCGCCGAGCCGCATATGCTGGAGCTGTCCGGCGCCGACGTGTCGGCGGGGGGCGACTTGGCCGTCGCCTCGCCGGCGCAAGGGGCGCCGCAAATTCCGCTGATACTGGTGGTCGACGATTCCATCACGGTACGGCGCGTGACGCAGCGCCTGCTGCAGCGCGAAGGGTATCGCGTGTCCATGGCGGCCGATGGTTTGCAGGCACTGGAACGTCTTCAGGAAGAGCGGCCCACGGTGGTGGTGTCCGACATTGAGATGCCGCGCATGGATGGGTTCGATCTGGCGCGCAACATCCGGGGTGATGTCCGTCTGAGCAGTTTACCGATCATCATGATTACGTCGAGGATTGCCGAAAAACACCGCGAACATGCGAAAGAGCTCGGCGTTGACCATTACCTGGGCAAGCCTTACGCCGAGGATGAGTTGCTCAGCCTGATTCGCCACTATTGCACTTCCGTAGCACCGATTGAGCACGAAAATAGGCTTCAACCCATACTGTAAGGGCGTATATAGCTATAAAAAATATAGCAAACTACGGTGCCCCGATTTTTTTAACACAGGCATATCGCTGCAGCGTCAGTGCGCGCGCCTCGTCGTGCTGCACGATGGGATACGGGTAGTTTTTTCCCAATTCAACCCCCGCTGTCGCCAGTTCAAAGGGACTGGCCAGCCAGGGGCTGTGCAGGGCGGCACCGGACAGCTTGGCCAGTGGAGGCAGGTACTTGCGGATGAACTTGCCGTCTGCGTCAAACTTTTCACTTTGGCTGGTGGGGTTGAAGATCCTGAAATAAGGCTGCGCGTCACAGCCGCTGCTGGACGCCCATTGCCAGCCGCCGTTGTTGGCCGACAAATCAAAGTCGTTGAGATTTTCGGCGAAATAGCGTTCGCCCCAGCGCCAGTCAATGCCCAGGTCTTTCACCAGAAAACTGGCGGTGACCATGCGCAGGCGGTTGTGCATATAACCGGTCTGCCTGATTTGTGCCATCGCCGCATCGACTAGCGGGTAACCCGTCAGGCCCTCGCACCAAGCTTTAAAAAGCTCCTGGGCCCGCGGGCCTTGCTCCCACGGGATCGCGTCGTAATCAGGTTTGAAGGAACCGGTGGCGACATGTGGGAAATTGCTCAGAATCTGCGCGTAAAAATCGCGCCAGATCAGCTCGCTCAGCCAGACGGCGGCTCCCTGGCTGCCCTGGCTCTGCAAGCGGTAAGCGGTGGCGACCAGATGGCGAACCGAGACCGTGCCAAAGCGCAGATGCACGCCAAGATAACTCGGTCCCTTGACGGCGGGGAAATCACGCGTGGCGTGGTACCGATCCATGCGTTCAAAAAAATCGTCAAACAGCTGCGTGGCGCCGCGGCTGCCGGTAGGAATTTTCAGCGCAGCGAGGTTGGTCGTTTCAAAGCCGATGTCGGCCAGTGCAGGAACGGCGGTGCGATACGCCGAAGGCCTGGCGGCCAATGCATTGCCGTAGCGTTGTACCGGATAGGGCTGGAGGTAAAAATCATCCACCTTTTTCAACCAGGCATTTTTGTAGGGAGTGAACACGCAGTAAGGCTTACCGCTTTGGGTCAGCACTTCCCTGCGTTCAAAAATAACATGATCTTTAAAGGAGTGAAAGGCCTTGCCCACCAGCGCCAGCGCCTCGCTCACCTTGGCATCACGCGCGAGTGCCTGTGGCTCGTCGTCGTGGTTGGTGAACACGGCGTCCGCAGACAGTGCCTGGGCCAGCGCCGGCACTGCCTCGCTGGCCCAGGCATGCCGGACGATCAGCCCGGCATCTGCGAGCCCTTGTTGATGCGCGAGTTGCCGCAACTGCCCGTCCAGGTCCACCAGCGACGCGCAGACGAATTCGACCCGGCGGTCAGTGCGGGGGAGCCGGTCCAGAATCTCGCGGTCCAGCACGAAAATGCAAAATACCTCGCGGCACGCTTTCAGGGCCTGGTAAAGCGCTGCATTGTCACTAACGCGGAGGTCGCGCCTGAACCACATCAGGCCGATGTCGTATTGCTTCTTCATGGATGGATTTACCTTGCCTGTAGCCTATTCTGTGCAGGTACAGGTGCGGCTGAAGAAGCCGCGCTGGCGCTGCATCCCGACAGTATTTTTTCCTGCCAAGACCCGCTGTGCGTAAAATCGCTTCATGGCCATGGATTCTGCACCGATCAATCTGACGCATCATTTTTTGATTGCCATGCCCGGGCTGGACGACGAGGCTTTCGCCCGGAGCGTGGTCTATATGTGCGAGCACAGCGACCGCGGCGCCTTGGGGTTGGTGATCAACAAGCCCAGTGAGATCAATCTGAAAAGCCTTTTCGACAAGGTGGCGCTGCCTTTGGGGCGCCATGATTTGACCGATTCCCTGGTGTTCCGGGGCGGGCCGGTGCAGACCGAACGCGGCTTTGTGCTTCACGAATGCATGCTCGCGGGCAGCGAATCGGTGTATGCCTCGACCATGACGATTCCGGGCGGACTGGAAATGACCACGTCCAAAGATGTTTTGGAAGCGCTGTCGACCGGCGCCGGGCCGCGCAAGGTATTTGTATCGCTGGGTTACTCGGCCTGGGGGGTGGGTCAGCTGGAGTCCGAAATCTTTGATAATAGTTGGCTGACGGTTGAGGCGGATTTGTCGCTGATTTTTGACACACCGGTCGAGCAGCGTTACGACAAGGCGCTGATGCTGCTGGGCTTGCAGAGCTGGATGCTGTCGCCCGAGGCAGGGCACGCATGAGGGCAATGGCCCAACCTGCCCTGGCCGCTGACCTGCAAACATTTCTAGCTTTCGATTTCGGCCGCAAGCGAACGGGTGTCGCCACGGGCAACCGGATTACCCGCACCGCCACACCGCAAGGCTGCATAGCCGCGGAGGGCAATGCACGCTTCTCCGCCATTGCCCTGAAAATCAGCGAGTGGCAACCCGATGCGCTGGTCGTGGGTATTCCTTTTCACCCTGATGGCGCCAGTCACGACAACACCGTCCGTGCCCTTAAATTTGCCCGCCAGCTGCGCGGCCGGTTTGACCTGCAAGTCTTCGAGGTCGATGAACGTTACAGCACCACCGAGGCTTTGTCCTTAGGCGCAACAGACGCTGACGCGGCGTCTGCCTGCATAATTCTGGAGCAGTTTTTAAGGAGTCTTTCATGACCAGCTTGACCCTCGACGCCGAGGCGCTGTACCGAGAAGTCCTGCGCGGCATGCAGCAGCTGTTGGTGACCTATGCCCAGGCGCCCCGACTGGTGGGTGTGGCTTCAGGCGGCGTCTGGCTGGCGCAGCGCCTGCGCACTGACCTCGCTTTGCCGGACGAAGCGGGCACTCTGTCTTCTGCGATGCACCGCGACGATTTTTCTCAGCGTGGCCTGTCGGCCGGCGGTCAGACCGTATTACCCTTTGATGTCAACGGGGCCGACCTGATCTTGCTTGACGATGTGCTCTATACCGGCCGCACCATCCGTGCGGTGCTTAACGAGCTGTTCGACTACGGCCGTCCGGCAAGCGTCAAGCTGGTGGTACTGGTCGATCGGGGCGGACGGGAGCTGCCGATACAGCCCGACTTTGCCGCCGCCCGTGTTGCCCTGCCGGTGTCGCAGTCGCTGGCGCTGGCGCGCGGCGACGACGGCCATTTCAGTTTTCAAGTTCAAGGAGTGATGACATGAACCCCTCCATCGGCGGCCTGGTGGCCCTGCGGGAAGCCTGATTGTGCTGTACCGACGAAATCCGCAGCTCAACAAAAACGGTGAACTCATTCATCTGCTGTCCGTTGAAGGTCTGCCGAAAGCCACACTGACGAAAATTCTCGACACCGCCGCGAGTTTTGTCAGCGTCAGCGATCGCGAGGTCAAAAAAGTCCCCTTGTTGCGCGGCAAGAGCGTCTTCAACCTCTTCTTCGAAAACTCCACGCGCACCCGCATCACGTTCGAGATCGCCGCCACGCGCTTGTCGGCCGATGTGATCAACCTTGACATCGCTCGCTCGTCAGCTTCCAAGGGCGAGTCCTTGCTGGATACCATCTCCAACCTAAGCGCGATGGCGGCCGACCTGTTTGTGGTGCGTCACAGCGAATCGGGCGCGCCCTACCTGATTGCGCAGCACGTTGCACCCCATGTGCACGTGATCAACGCCGGCGACGGGCGCCATGCCCACCCCACGCAGGGTCTGCTGGACATGTACACCATTCGCCATTACAAAAAAGACTTCAGCCAACTCACGGTGGCGATTGTTGGCGACGTGCTGCACTCCCGTGTGGCCCGCTCGGACATCCATGCGCTGACCACACTGGGCTGCCCGGAGGTGCGCGTGGTGGGACCCAAGACCCTGGTACCCGCGGACATGGCGCAAATGGGTGTGCGCGTTTGCCATACGCTGGAAGAGGGCATCAAGGGCGCTGATGTTGTCATCATGCTCAGGTTGCAGAACGAGCGCATGGCAGGAGCCTTGTTGCCCAGCAGCCAGGAATTTTTCAAAAGCTTCGGCCTGACCAACGAGAAGCTGCAGTTTGCCAAACCCGACGCCATTGTCATGCACCCCGGCCCGATCAATCGCGGTGTTGAAATCGACTCTGCCGTGGTGGACGGGGCGCAAAGCGTGATACTGCCGCAGGTCACCTTTGGCATTGCCGTGCGCATGGCCGTCATGAGCATTGTTGCCGGGAATGAAGCCTGATCCTGGAGCCGCAATGGACCGCTGTTTAATTGGGAACAAACCGCATGAGTATTGACATAACTTGCCCGAAGAAACTTCGCCGCTCGGCTGAGAGCGCTGCGCACCCGATTGCGTCGCCCGGGCGGGCGCTGGCGGCGTTGCCCCTCGTTGCAGGCATACCGCCTCGCCCCCCCGTTCGCGCACTGCGTGTAGCTCCCTGCCCCCCGAAGGGGCTAATTTTCCTTGGGGCGGCCCAGCGGAAAATTGCCCGCTTCCTCTCGCCTGTCCAGCTCACCTCACCCCGTGGCGGCCCACTTCGGCGCGTCCAACTGCGGCTTCTATTGCTCCGGCCCGATGAAGTCTTCATTTCCGTTCGGGCTGAGCTTGTCGAAGCCAGCGCAGCCCTTCGACCCCTTCGACGGTGCTCAGGACAGGCGGCTCAGGGCGAACGGTTCATACTTCACA
>JBKJZS010000123.1:0-2638 GCA_046714915.1 Polaromonas sp.
CAAGCAAGCTTCGCTTGCTTGTGGTCGTCCCTCATGTCAAACGTTGGGCGTCACTGACTACCAGCGAACTAGGGATCGCGCTAGAATATTTGTAGGTTCATCCTCGTGGATGTTACGCTGTCGTCCCTCCGAGGTTTACGGTAACGGCGGAAAAATCTGAAGAAAGGGGATCCAAAAATGAAGGCGATCTTTCAGCTCCTTACTTGTTGCGCCCTGTACGGATTGTCGTTTCTCTGTATGGCACAGACTACCGATTTGATTCTTATTCGGACTTCAGCAAAGAGTCCCACTGAAGTTGTGGACGCAATCAAGTCACACGCCGAGGCAAAAAAGTGGCTCTACATGGGTGCCAATTCCCTCAAGCCAAAGCAGGGTGAAGTGACCATCGTGAAGGTCTGCATTCCCCAAGTAGGGGGAATGATGTTTTCGATCGGATTGCATCTAAGTGCCGTATTGCCATGCGGGAACGTCGGTGTCTATCTGAATCAAGGGAAAACAGAAGTTTCGATGCTGCATCCGCGTTATATGCAGATTCTCCATCCACACTCCGAGGTAGAGAAAGCGGTCGGTGTAGCTACGCCACTTCTTTTGGAAATGCTCGACGCGGTCACAAAGTAGGACTTGCGCGCAATTGAAGCACTTGTGTTGCCGCCCAACCCGGCGCTTAAGCGGACGCTCCGCCAGCGGGCTTCGTTACCGGTAGTGGTTTCGCCAGCGTCGTGCCATCGTACGCGTCTGTATGCGGCGCGCCGCTTAGCTCTACTACAAGGGCTTCCTACAAGGGCTTCCCCATTTTTGTCAACAACCGACAGAGCAAACCCAGCCGAGGAATTGCGAAGCAATTTGACCTCGGAAGGTATTAATTTCGGACTCGAATCACCCACTGACTTTTTGTCGTTGCCTCTTGAGTTCAAGGCATGTGGACGGCGAAACTACAAACGGTCATTCAAAGCTGCATTCTTGCAGCGGACCCTGATGAAAGACGCGCGCCGAGGGCTCCATTCGTTAGTCGAGACTCAGAACTGATTGCTCAATTCTGTGGATCTCCTTGAGCTAAACGAGCATTCCCCGGCGCAGGTCCAAACCTTTCACTCATCAACGACAAGTCATCACACGGTGACACTGACAATTTCCGTGTTTGAGTTTTTGTTCTTGCAATTGCGGTTTGCTTCACGCCGGCATTTTGAAATCCTCACCGCGCTGCAACATCGCCCAGCACATGCGGGCATTCTTGGCCGCAATCGCCACCACCGCCTTCCAATAACCCCGGCGCTGCTGCACCGAGATCGCCCATCGGCTGATCGGGTCGGTCTTGTTCTTGGCTGCTACCAGCACCGCCTTGCCGCCCAGGATCAGCAGCGTGCGCAGATACGGGTCGCCGGCTTTTGTGATGCGCCCTAGTACAACATCCCGTAAATGTCTTTCATATAAGTGGCAATTGAGTTAATCTCTGGAGCATGAGTCAAGGACGACGAGCGCAGGCGGTCAAACTATCCAAGCAAGAGCGTAAGTCGCTGGAGTCGTTGACCCGGCGAGGAACGGCGCAGCACCGACAGGTTGTTCGCGCGCAAATCGCGCTGATGGCCCATAAAGGGGCGACGACAACGGCGATTGCAGACGCGGTGGGCGTGTCGGTGCAGACCGTGTCGCATTGGCGCACTCGCCTGGCCAAGCATGGCGCTGAAGGGTTGCAAGAAGCGGCGCGCCCCGGTCGGCCCAGGCGCATCGGCCAGGCGCAGCGGCTGGAGTTGCTGGCCCTGGCGTGTGAGCCCGCCCAAGCGCAGGGCAGAGCAACGCCGACGCTGGACGAGATGGTTGAGCGCGCTGCCCTGCGCGGTGTGGTCAAGCAGATCAGCCGCAGCCACCTGCAGCGCATCCTGCAGGCCGGCGACATGCGCCCGCATCGTGTTCGGCAGTGGCTACACAGCCCCGACCCGCAGTTTCGGCAAAAGGTCAATGAGATCTGCGCGTTGTACCGCCAGGCGCCCAAAGGTTCGGTCGTGCTGTCGGTCGATGAGAAAACCGGGATCCAGGCGATTGAGCGCAAGCACGCGGATCGCGCACCGGCGCCGGGTCGCGCGCGTCGGCGCGAATTCGAATACATCCGTCACGGCACGCAGGCCCTCATCGCCGCCATGGACGTGCACTCTGGACGCGTCATCGGCACCTGCACCGATCGTCGCACGCAAGCCGACCTGGTGGCCTTCATGGAGCAGGTTGCGCAGGCCTACCCCAAAGGCCGGGTGCACATCGTGTGGGACAACCTCAACACCCACCGGGCGCAGGCCGTATGGGAGGATTTCAATGTCCGACACGATCACCGCTTTGTCTTTCACTTCACACCACTGCACGCAAGCTGGGTCAATCAGATCGAGCTGCTGTTCGGCATCTACGCGCGCCGCGTGCTGCGACACGCCAGTCATTCGTCCATCCAGCACTTGCGCGAGCGGACCGAGGCCTTCATGAACAAGCGCAATCAGGCGCCCAAGCCTTTTAAATGGACATTCGCCGGCTTTGAGCTACAAACTGGCGAACCCCTGAGGTTCAACGACCATGCCCACCTTCGACGCACAACTAAAGGCCGCTGAGCTTCAGCGCCAACTCGCAACGCTCACCGGCCACGACCTGGCCCACGTGA
>JBKJZS010000124.1:0-1211 GCA_046714915.1 Polaromonas sp.
TTTGGGTGTGGCTTATATTGGCTGCGGGCTTGACGCACTAACGACGCTAAACCACGCAATAGTCAGCAACGCCTGACACGCCCACATGGGGGGCGGCGGCACGAACTTTCAGGTCAGTCTCCTGTGGCTTTGGGGATAAACGCTCCAGTCTCGGTCACGCAGCCCAGCCTGATCCTCGGTATTTTTGGGACCTACCTTTGCTGAAACTTGAGGCGGAAAAAAATTTCCAAAAAAATAACCCGGCAGGGTGCGAACCCTTCGAAAAATCCGAAGCGCTGGTTCTGAAATCAGTGATTGCGTTTGATGACCGGTACGGCGACCATATCGAACCTAAAGGAGACAAAAGCATGCGTAGTCTTGAGCTGAACAAAGAATTTGGTCGTCGGGTTTTCGTGGTTACCCTGTTGGGGGCTTTGACCACGGGTACTGCTGTGTTCGCCCAGCCAACCTACCCCAGCCGTCCCATCGTCATGATCGTGCCGCAGGCAGCGGGCGGCACCAATGACATCGTCGGCCGCCTGGTCAGCCAGAAGCTGGGCGAGGTCTTGGGCACCTCGGCGGTGGTGGAAAATCGTCCTGGCGCGGGGGGGAACATCGGCACCCAGGCAGCGGCCAAGGCTCCCAAAGACGGCTATACCCTGCTCATGACAATCAGCAGCAGCCAGGCCATCAATCCAGCGCTCTACAAGAATGCAGGTTTTGATCCGGTCAAGGATTTCAAGCCCATCAGCCTGATTGGCGCGGTGCCGAACGTGCTGCTGGTGCACCCTTCGTTTCCGGCAAAGTCGGTCGCCGAGCTGGTGGCGCTGGCCAAAAGCAAACCAGGTCAGTACCAGTACGCCTCGGCCGGCAATGGCACGCTCAATCACCTGCTGGGTGAAATGCTGGGCAGCATGACCGGCACCAATCTGCAGCATGTGCCCTACAAGGGCGTGGCCCCGGCCCTGAACGATGTGCTGGGCGGGCAGTTGCCCATGCTGTTTGCGAGCCTGCCGTCTTCGCTGGCGCACATCAAGGCGGGTAAGTTGCGTCCGCTGGCGGTCAGCGGCGCCGGTCGCTCGGCCGTGCTGCCCGATGTGCCTGCACTCGCCGAAACGGTGCCAGGCTACAACGGCACTCTGTGGATAGGCCTGTTCGCGCCGACCGGCGTGCCGCAAGACGTGCTGGCCCGCCTGCAGGATGGCATGGCCAAGACGCTGGCCGCCAAAGAC
>JBKJZS010000125.1:0-5587 GCA_046714915.1 Polaromonas sp.
AAGTAGAGAAATGGCTGAAATCCTCACAGAACAGGCGCAGCTAGCTATCAAAATAATAGCCATTTTCATGGCGGAGTCGGCCGCCCCAAGCGCCTAGATAGTCTGCGTGGGCCCGTCAGAAGCCAGGTGTGCGCCGAGGATTTCTTCGATCCTGATCTTCAGCAGGCGGGACTTTTCGTCATTGGGGAAACGCACACCCACACCTTGCGTCCGGTTGCCGGATGCGCGGGCCGGGGTAACCCAGGCGACCTTGCCTGCCACCGGGTAGCGCTGCGTGTCTTCCGGCAGCGTAAGCAGTACGTACACGTCGTCGCCCAGTTTGTAGTCGCGCGCAGACGGGATGAAAACCCCGCCTTCGATGAACAAGGGAATATAGGCGGCATACAGCGCTGATTTCTCCTTGATGGCCAACTGGATCACGCTGGGCCGAACGGCGTGTGAACTGGTGGCGGTGGCACCGGTAGCACTGGCGGGAGGCGGTGTACTCATGGCTGTAGTTTATCGGTTTGACCGTCGGGCAGACAGCTCATGTGGTATTTTTCGCTTGCCGATCACATAAAACCAATGGGTTTATGTGACCGGCAAGCGCAAACAGCAGCCACAATTCCAGCGGGGCAGGATTTGCGCCACGGCCAGGGGCAGAAAGACACGGCTTTAGGGGCCTGATAGCGCGCAATACCCAATTGGGAAGGCGATTTATTGCGAATTGAGCGCCAGCCGCGCCCGACTAACCAGCGATTCGAGCATCAGTCCCGGGTTGTAGGGGTGCTCGACGGTGCGCGCGCTGGCCGCCAGTTCTTTGGACCAAGCGGCGAGCGTCTGAAAACCCGGCCCGCTGCGGGAGCCGGCCAGTTTCGCGCCCGGCTGGAACGGCAGGTCGCCAGCGCTGAAAAACCGGGGTTGCGCGCCAGCTTTGACGGCCAGCACGTCGTGGCAAAGCTTTTGCAGCGCATCCACAGCCCGAGCGGGCGCCCAATCAACCAAGGCGCTGGCATCGCCACGGGCCATCGTTTTGGGCAGGGCCCGCCAGTGTCGAGCGGCTTCGCTGCTGGGTCCCGCCTGCAACCGTGCCAGTACATCGGCCGGTCGGCCACCGGCTGCGGCCAGCAGGGTGTGAAGGTCGGCAGTCACCGGCGCGGTGTTGACCTTGCCTTCTCCCTTGACCTGCTGCGTCAGCCAGGCCAGCGCCTGGTCGAATGCCGGCCAATGCATGGTGTGGCTCTGGCAGCGGCTGCGAATGGTCGGCAGCAACTGGTGCGCCGCTTCAGTGGCCAAAATAAACTTGACGGCACCGGGAGGCTCTTCCAGCGTTTTCAGCAGGGTGTTGGCAGTGATAGCGTTCATCCGCTCGGCCGGGTAGACCATTACCACTTTGGTGGTGCCGCGTGAGCGTGTGAGTTGGGTGAACTCCACCGCTTCGCGTGCCGCATCCACCTTGATCTCCTTGCTGGGCTTGCGTTTTTTGCTGTCCAGCTCGTCCTGCGTTTTCTCATCCAGCGGCCAGCCGAGGGCCAGCGACAGGGTTTCGGGCATCAATATGCGCAGGTCGGCATGGGTATGGACATCGATGGCGTGGCAGCTGCCGCATGCGTCGCAGGCACCTTCGGGCGTGGGCTGCTCGCACAGCCACGCTCTAGTCAGCGCCAGCGCCAGCGAAAACTGCCCGAGACCGGAAGGGCCGCCGAGCAGCCATGCATGACCGCGCCGGGTCAGCAGTTCGTGCAGCTGGGTTTTCAGCCAAGGTGCCAGTGGCGGGTTTTGGGTCAAAGATTCGGTACTCACGGCAACCAGCCCTTGTCGGAGAAAACCCGTTGCACGGAAAGCCACACCGCTTCGCGCGCGCGCGCGGCGTCAATGCGGGCGAAACGCCCAGGGTCCTGATTCAGGCGATCTGCATAGCCCCGAGCAACGCGGCGGAAAAACTCTACCGGCTGGGCTTCGAACTTGTCCGGCACGCGGGCGCCGGCCAGCCGCTGCGCGGCCTCTTCGGGCGGCAGATCGAACCACACCGTGAGATCGGGCTGAAGAATCGGTGTTGGCGGTATTTTTTTGCGCCAGATATCGGAGAAATCATCACCCAGCCTTTGTCCATCCTGAGCCCATAGCTCCAGTTTTGATAGCACATCGAGGTCAAAGCCGCGCCCGCCGCCCTGGTAGGCAAAGGTGGCATCGGTGAAACGGTCGCACAAGACGACGTCGCCGCGCACCAGGGCCGGGGCGATCACGGCGAGCAGGTGGTCGCGCCGGGCCGCAAAAATCAGCAGGGCCTCCGTCAGCGGGTCCATCACATCGTTGAGGATCAAAGCCCGCAGCTTTTCGGCCAGCGGTGTGCCGCCCGGTTCGCGGCTCAGGGTCACGGCCCTGCCCTGCGCTCTGAAAGCCTCGGCCAGCGCAGCAATGTGGGTCGATTTTCCCGCACCGTCTATGCCTTCAAAACTGATGAACAAGCCGTTCATGCTATCGGTTGACCTATTGGCCCCGTATGTATTTGTTGACGGCTCGGTTGTGCTCGTCCAGGTTGTCACTGAAATGGCTGCTGCCATCGCCGCGCGCCACAAAATACAGGGCTTTGGTCTGCGCCGGCCGCACCGCTGCCAGCAATGCCGCCTTGCCCGGTATTGCAATCGGCGTGGGGGGCAGTCCGGCGCGAGTATAGGTGTTGTAAGGCGTGTCGGTTTGCAAATCGCGCTTGCGCAGATTGCCGTCAAATTGCGTGCCCATGCCGTAGATCACGGTTGGGTCGGTCTGCAGCAGCATGCCGATACGCAGGCGGTTGCTAAACACACCGCCGATTTCAGCCCGGTCGGTGGGTTTGCCGGTTTCTTTTTCGACAATGCTGGCCAGGATCAAAGCCTGGTCGGGCGTTTGCAAAGGGGTGTCGGGGCTGCGCAACGCCCAGGCGGCGTCCAGTCGCTTGTCCATCGCGCGAGCAGCGCGTTTCAGCACCGCCAGATCGCTTGCGCCTTTGGCGTAGGTATAGGTATCGGGGAAAAAGCGCCCTTCGGGATGAAGCCCGGGCTTGCCCAGTTGCTCCATGATGGCTTCCGGGCTTAGCCCCTGCGAGTCGGGCCTAAGGGCCTCTGCTTTTTGCAGCGCGGCACGAACCTGTCTGAAGTTCCAGCCCTCCACCAAGGTGACACTTTTAAGGCTTTCCTCGCCGCGGACCAGCATGCTCAGCAAGGATCGGGGGGTGGTGCCGGGTGTGATCTCGTAGCTGCCAGCTTTGAGCTGACGCGCCTGGCCGGACAGGCGAAACCACGCATACAGCCAGATCGCCGGCACGTCGGCGCCGCTGGCCACCACCGCGTCTGCCACCCCTTGAGCTGGCGTACCTGGTTCGATTTCAAGGTCAAGCACCTGGCTGCCGGGCTGCGGTTTAAGGGTCAGCGGCTCATGCAGCCACCAGCCGACGGCGCCAAACACCAGCAGGCCAGCAAGAAACATCAGCACCAGCAAACTCATTAAAAAACGACGCACAACCCTGTTACCTTCCGGAAAAACGATGGGTCTATGATAATTCAGCATGCTTAGCTCTACTTCCGGTTTTCCTCTCGCACCCCCGGCTGTCACAGCCAGCCTTTCTGGCGTTGCCGAATTGACGCACCTGGGCGTGATTCGTGTGGCCGGGGAAGAAGCTGCGAAATTTCTGCAGGGCCAGTTGACGCAGGACGTGGCGCTGCTGGGTTTGTCAGAGGCGCGCCTGGCCGCTTTTTGCAACGCCAAAGGCCGCATGCAGGCCAGCTTCATCGTCTTCAAAAGCAGCCACGAAGAAATTCTGCTGGTGTGCAGCCGCGACATCCTGGCGGCCGCGCTCAAACGCCTGTCGATGTTTGTGTTGCGGGCCAAAGCCAAACTGAGCAATGCCAGTGCTGAATATGCCCTCTACGGATTGGCAGGAAGTGCTATTGAATCGATAGCTGTTGGCGACCGTCTGCTATGGACAAAAGTCGATTCTGATGCTGAAAATCTTGTATTTTTGTACCCCGGCGCTGGCCAGACGCGCGCCTTGTGGTGTGCGCCTGCAGGAACCGCAGCACCTGCGGGTCCTGCGCTGGCGCTGAACCTGTGGCACTGGCTGGGCGTGCAATCCGGTGTTGCGATGATCACTCAGCCGATTTTTGAAGCCTTTGTGCCGCAGATGCTTAACTACGAATCGGTCGGTGGTGTCAACTTCAAAAAAGGCTGCTACCCCGGCCAGGAAGTGGTGGCGCGCAGCCAGTTTCGCGGCACCTTGAAGCGCCGGGCCTACCTGGCGCACACCGGCGGCACGCCGGCGGTGGGCCAGGAAGTTTTTCACGCCTCCGATGCCGAACAGCCCTGCGGTATGGTGGCTGCCTGCGCCCCTCACCCAACAGCGGGTTTTGACATGATTGTGTCCATGCAGACTGCAGCCGCTGCTGATGCGGGTGATGGCCGCATCACACTGGGAAGTGCTGCAGGGGCTGCTTTGACACTGCTGCCGCTGCCCTACCCCCTGCTCGAAGATATCTGAGCCTCAAGAGTCCAAAGGCTTCACCGTGTGCCTGATTGCCTTTGCCATCAACGCCTCAATCCGCTGGCCACTGGTGATCGCTTCCAACCGCGACGAATTTCTGAACCGGCCGACCCTGCCGCTGGCGCGCTGGCGCACGGATGCGGGCACTGAAATCGTTTCTGGTCGTGACCTGCGCGCAGGCGGGACCTGGCTGGGCCTGACGCCCGGCGGCCGCCTGGCGATGCTGACCAATGTGCGGCAGCCACAGCCTTCAGCCGCAGAAAAATCAAGAGGTGAGCTGGTCCTGCGCTGGCTGGAAGGCCGGATGGATGCCGCCCAGTTCATGGCACAAACCGACAGCGCAGCTTTTGGCCCCTTCAATCTGGTCCTGGGCGATTTTCAGACTCCCGCATGGCACTGGCTGACAAACTGCGCTGGCGCAACAGGCTGGCATTCCCGCGCGCTCAGCCCCGGCATTTATGGTTTGTCCAATGGCGCCCTGGACACGCCATGGCCCAAAACGCGTGCGCTGAAACATGCGCTGCAGACGGCGCTGGCAGCGTCCGAGCAGGAAACGCTGCAGGACACGCTTTGGTCAGCCTTGCAGAATCGCCAGCGCGCCACCGTAGAGCATTTGCCCCGCACCGGCGTGCCGCTGGCGCTGGAGCAGGCACTGTCGAGTGCCTTTGTCGATTCTCCCGAACATGGCTATGGCACGCGTTGCAGTACCTTGCTGGTAGCCACGGCGCAAGGGGGCGCAGAACTCGTTCAACCCGCCTTGACCTGGGATTTGCTGATTCAGGAAACAACCCATGTACCTGCGAGCGTTCAAACCCCGGACCATCCGCCGCAGCGACTTGATCACCGCTGCCAACTAGCGTGGCGACAAAGCCCAGACCCCCATTGAAGTTCTATTCAGGCTAAACCCGCGACCGGTAGGCCGGGAATTTGCTGGCGCGTCGCTTCCTGGTGGTGGATGAGGCCTGAAGTTGTCATTGCGGGCTTGACCCGCAATCCATGCCTCGCGGGCCTGTGCAGTGGGACATGCGGCATGGATCCCGGATCAAGTCCGGGATGACGGCGCTTTTGGCTTAAGTCAGTGCCATTCCGGTT
>JBKJZS010000126.1:0-9547 GCA_046714915.1 Polaromonas sp.
GCCGTGCAGCACCAGCGTAGGCATGCGCAAGGCCGCCAGCTCGGCGGCGCGGCGGCTGTCAGCGGCGATAGCCACCATCTGGCGCAAGGTGCCGGCCGGGTGAAATCCGCGCTGGATGCCGGCGGCAATCCCCTCGCGCAACTCGGCGTCGTCCACCGGAAAACCCGGGCTGCCAATTGCCTTGAACAACTTGACGTAATGCGCCAGCACCGCCGCCGGGTCGTTGCCGGCCGGACGGCTGAGCAACACGCGCATCACCTGGGGCTGGGCCTGCGGCAGGCCACGCGCTCCGCTGGAGCTCATGATGCTGGTCAGGCTCCGCACGCGCCCCGGCGCCGCCAGCGCAAGACGCTGCGCGATCATGCCGCCCATGCTGACACCGACCACATGCGCCTCTGCCACGTCCAGCGCGTCGAGCACGGCAAGCGCGTCGGCCGCCATGTCATGCAGAGAATACGGCGCTGTCACGCGCAGGCCCAGCTTGTACTTGATGCTTGCCCATACCAGGTTGGGCTGGCCCAGGTGATCGAATTTTTGCGACAAGCCAATGTCGCGATTGTCCAGACGGATCACGCGGTAGCCGGCATCGAGCAATGCCTGCACCATGGCTGGCGGCCACGCCACCAGCTGCATGCCCAGGCCCATGATCAGCAGCACCGCCGGCCGCTCCCGCCCGGCGGGGCCTGCGCCGCTGTCCTCGACTTCGATGTCGATCCCATTTGCTCTTATTTTCATAGCTAGCTACGCCCAATTAATAGGGGCTCCATGGTGTTTTGACGGATATAGACGATTTCAGGTGAACTCGCGTTCGCGCAGCCACTTGGTGGCAATCCATTTTTGCCCTGCCAGCACCGGCGCGCCCCCATGCAGGCTCAGGGTCGAGGAGTGGGGCCGGTCATAGCTGAAAAATACAGCATTGCCTCGCTGCGGCACCACTTCCAGCCCGATATCAGGAAAGACGGTTGCGCCGCCTTGTTCTGGCGCGCTGAGGTAGATGATCAAGGTGCCCACACGCTGACCGCCGCGCTGCAAAATAGCGGGCGTACCTGGCTCGTCCGGGTCAAAATAATCATAGTGCGGCTTGTACTCCGCTCCCGGCCGGTACTGCAGCACCTGCAGGTCCTCGCCATTTTCAGACGGCCAGTTCAGCAGCCTGGTAATGCGGGTCTCGATGCGCTGGACGAGGGCGTTTTCACCGCGTGTGAAAAACATGCCGCGACTGGTGCGGTCGTCATTGATCTCCTCGCCGCCCGTCTTGATATCCACCGTCAGCGAGCGCCCCAGGCGCGGCGTGGCGGCCGCCACCAATGCACTGCACTCCTCGTCGCTGAGCAAATTTCCAAAAACCACGACGTGCGGCTGGCGCATCACCATCAGCACATCCACCAGCCGATCACCGGCGTCCAGCGTCAGGGCCGCGCTGCGGGTATCCGGCTGGGGCACCGGCACGCCGGGTTGGCTTGGGCCGTCGCTCGTCAGCGCATGGGCCTGGGGGGGGTCGTCCGCCGGATCCTGCATGTGCTTCTGCAGGGTGGCGGCGATTGCCTCACGCGCCACCCTCGCCTGCCAGCCTGCGGACCGCATGGCCTTGAGCATTGCTTGCGTTGTGTGACCCAGACCGGCCTGCGTCCGTATCCACGCCTGCAACTGCGGCGTGACGCTCTGAGGCCTGGCTTGGGACTGGTTCATTGTTGCCATGGTGTTAATACGCTGGCGACTGCCCGTCGTTTCCACCGGCGCTCAGGCTTTGCTCGCGCCGGAAAACCAGCCGGTCCGGCCCTGACACTGCGGGCTCAAAGCGGTAGCCTTCCGTATTGAAGCCTTCCAGTTTTTTGACTGTGCCCAGCTTTTTTTCAATGGCATAACGCGCGAGCAGGCCGCGAGCGCGCTTGGCCATAAAACTGATGATTTTGTACTTGCCGCCCCTGAACTCTTCAAACACACAAGTCACAACGCGCGGCTTCAGGGCCTTGCGGCTCACCGCCTTGAAATATTCTTCACTGGCCAGGTTGACCAGCACGGGGGTGGTATCGGATACCGCACGCTGGTTCAAATAATCTGCAATTTGCGAGCCCCAGAATTGGTAGAGATTTTTTCCGTCCTCCGTGTCCAGCCGGGTGCCCATCTCCAGCCGGTAGGGCTGCATCAGATCCAGAGGCCGCAGCACGCCGTAGAGCCCGCTCAGAATGCACAGATGGTCTTGCGCCCAGTCCAGTTCATCGGGTTTCAAGTTTTTAGCGTCCAGCCCTTCGTAAACATCACCGTTGAAAGCCAGCACCGCCTGTTTTGCATTTTTGACCGTGAATCGGCGCGACCAGGCCTGATAACGCGCCACATTGAGGCCGGCCAGCGTGTCTGACAGCGACATCAATTGGCTGATCTGAGCCGGAGATTTTTCCTTGAGGACTTTGATTAACCGGCTGGATTGCTTGATAAAAAGCGGCTGGCTGTGTGTGGCGACGTGGGGCGGGGTATCAAAATCCAGCGATTTCGCAGGAGAAAGTAGAAACAGCATGGTCCTGGGGAATTAAGTTGACAAGCACCCCCCGACTTTACGACAGCCGGCGATACCCGGCTTCCCTTGCATCATCACTGCCTGTTCAAGCTCGGGCTGCCGCTGGCCGAATTTTGGTACCTTGAGGCGCTTGCAGACTGGCTGCATGCAAACGGCCGCGACCGCTTTTTTCACACGGCGCCGCCGCTGCGACTGCCTGGCGCAGTCGGTTCTCCAATCACCCCTATCACCACAGTCTGAAGTGTCATCGAATATCATAAAGATGAAAAAACATGAAGCTGAAAGGCCACGATGATCACCTGGCCGGCGGAGTCGGATCACCCGTGGAACGACTGGCAGCTGGGCGTCATTTCGGCGGGGTGAGAAAGCCCTGCCCGGCAGAGGGCGAACCCTGCGACACACGGTGCTCAAATGCTTAATACGATGTGAGACAACAGCTTGCAGCCCTAATGCCTATGAATAATTTAATCGACACTGAATTTGGCCTCATCTCCGACCTGATTCGCCAACATGCGCTGCTCTCGCCACGGAGGCGCGCGTTGCTGCAGGGCGAACGCCATCTGGACTACGCAGAGCTCGACCTGTTGATGGACCGCACTGCCTGTGCGCTGCAGCGCGACGGTGTTCGTCCAGGGGATGCCATTGCCATCTGTGCGGGTACCTCGATGGATTACACCGCGATATTTCTGGGCGCTTTGCGTGCCGGGGTCACAGTGGCGCCACTGGCCCCGGGCTCTGGCGCGAGCAGCTTGCAGCGCATGATGCAGGACGCGCAGGTCAAGCTGGTGTTTGCCGACACACTCGGCGGCGAGTCGCTCGGGCCGGTCGATCCGGATGCGATTGTGCGCATCGCGCTGGACCACACAGCAATGGGACGCACGCTCGACAACTGGCTGGCCCCAGTCGGGCAAACACCCGCGCCAGTGGCGGTTCGACCCGATTGGCCGTTCAACATCATCTATTCCTCTGGGACGACCGGTGAGCCCAAAGGCATTGTGCAATCGCACGGCATGCGCTGGTCCCATGTGCGTCGCGCTGCCGCCTACCGCTACGACACACGGACAGTCACCCTCCTGTCCACGCCGCTGTACTCCAACACCACGCTGGTGGTTTTATTCCCGACGCTCAGCTTTGGCGGCATGATCGTGTTGATGCCAAAGTTCGACGCGCTGGGCTACCTGGCGCTGGCTCAGGCCCACCGCGCCACCCACACCATGCTGGTGCCAGTGCAATACCAGCGGCTGATGGCGCACCCGGACTTCGACCGTTTCGACTTGTCCAGTTTCCTGGTGAAGTTTTCTACCAGCGCGCCATTCAGTGCGGCGATCAAAGCCGACGTACTCAAGCGCTGGCCGGGCGAGCTGGTGGAGTTTTACGGCATGACAGAAGGCGGCGGCACCTGCATCCTCGAAGCCCGTGCCTACCCCGAAAAATTGCACACCGTGGGGCGACCCGCCGAGGGCCACGATATCCGCTTGATTGACGATCACGGCGTCGAGGTGCGCGCGGGCGAGGCCGGCGAAGTAGTGGGCCACTCGGGCGGCATGATGACGGGTTACCACGGCCAACCCGACAAAACCCGCGAGGCCGAGTGGTTCGACCCGCAGGGCAAAAGGTTTATTCGAACCGGTGACATTGGCCGTTTCGACGACGATGGTTTCCTGACGCTTTTCGATCGCAAAAAAGACATGCTGATCTCGGGCGGCTTCAATGTGTATCCAAGTGATCTGGAGACAGTCTTGCGACAGCACCCTTCCGTGCTGGAAGCAGCGGTAGTTGGGGTTCCCTCAGAGAAATGGGGTGAGACCCCGGCAGCGTTTGTGGTGCTCCAACCAGGGCACCGGGCGTCGGCTGACGAACTGTTGGATTGGACCAATGCCCAGGTAGGCAAAAACCAGCGTTTAGGTCACCTGCAATTTCTCGATGAGTTGCCACGGAGCGCGATCGGCAAGGTACTGAAGCGGGAACTTCGTGACGGCTTTCAGCCACGCGCATCGCTGCGTTAAACCTCATGGGTGCCGACCTGGACAGACCCTATTGGCGCGAAACCGGCGCCTTCCCGCTCGCCACACTCCAGCAGGTCAAGTACCGGCCGCCGGTGGGGCGGGTTGACAACCTGTATGGCGGCCGCAAGCTGTTTTGCAGCCGCGTGCCGGTGGCCGACTTCGCATCCTGATCCGACCCCGGCTGCCACATGGATTCGCAGACGCTGATCATCATGGCCGGCGCCATCGCGGCAGGTTTTATTCAGGGCCTGTCCGGCTTTGGCTTCGGGCTCGTGGCCATGTCCTTCTGGGCCTGGAGCCTGGAGCCGCGGCTGGCGGCAGCGCTGGCGGTGTTCGGTGCGCTGACCGGGCAAATCGTCGCCGCCGTCACGGTTCGGCGCGGCTTTGATCTCAGACGCCTCGCACCCTTTGTGCTGGGCGGCCTGCTCGGCCTCCCGCTCGGGCTGTTCTTGCTGCCGCGGCTGGACGTGCAGGTGTTCAAGGCTTTCCTGGGCGCGCTGCTGGTGGTCTGGTGCCCGGCGATGCTGCTGAGCGCACAACTACCGCGGATCACGCGCGGCGGGCGCATCGCCGACGGGCTGATCGGCGCTGGCGGAGGCGTGATGGGCGGGCTCGGCGGCTTTACCGGCGTGTTGCCCACGCTGTGGTGCACGCTGCGCGGCATGGACAAGGACGCACAGCGCGCCATCGTGCAGAACTTCAACTTGGCGATACTGCTGGTCACGTTTGCCAGCTACATCGCGTCCGGTGTCATCAGCAGCGCGACCTTGCCCTTTTTCGCCATCGTCGCCCCTGCCATGCTCATCCCCTCGCTGCTGGGCGCGCGGCTTTACATCGGCATCAGCGAAGCCACTTTTCGCAAGATTGTGCTGAGCCTGCTGACGGCCACCGGCGTGGCGCTGCTTGCCTCGTCCGTGCCCGGCCTGTTGCGGCGACTGGGCTAGCGCCTTGATTAGCTATAAAATCAATAGCATATTGCGTCCACCCCTAAAGGGCTGGAGGCCGATTTCATTTGAAATCAAGGTGTTGGCATGGGATCGGAACTGTCTGCCCGTTGCAGACGGTCAAAGGTGAGTCGCCGAATGCACGCTCAGACTGAAACCGGTCAGTCAGACCTGACCCGTCCATAGAGGCAGACGATCCAGAGCCGACGTTGAGCACCGTGAAGAGCGGCTGGTCGTTGCCGGCAATCTTGGCCGGGTAAAGGAGGCCACCACCGTGTGGAACCCGGATTCCGTGTTTTGCCTCGCCGGCATTGGCTTCGCCAACCGCGGCGACGGTCCCATGGGCGGCCGATATCTTGCCCTGTCACCCATATCTTGCCCTGTCAACCCAAAATTGAAATGTCCCCTTTTGTCCAAGATTCAAATGTCCCCTGGAGCCGGGGGTTTGGATTGAGAAAGGGGGAGTTTGAAAGTCTGGGGGTGGGGCCACCGGGCTGCAAGCCCGCAGGGGCGGGGCAGGCCACTGCCCCGGGCAAGCGCAGCGCGTCAGGCCGTAGGCGCAATGCCGGGGAGCGGTGGGTCACTGAGGAATCGGCGTACTCGCCGACTGTCCACACCCTTGCGGTGTGGGCAGCTCAGTTATCCACGGCGGGCGGGTACAAGCGCGGACTTTGAAATTTACGCATCTCAGATCACAACCGGGGGTGAGCGTGAGCGCGCCGTGGCATTTTGAGAGGCCACCAGCACCTGTAGCTTGCGCAGGCGCAGTGACTCCTTGAGCAGCACCGCATCCACCCGGCCATTGAGCAGCTTGTCGTCAGCCACGCGTGTGGCGCTCAGGTGCTGATGCCGCTCAAACGTCTTGAAGGGCAGCGCCTCAGCGCCCCACAGCAACTCCAGCTCGCCTGACAAATGTTCGATCACCTTGACCGGTTGCGCCCGCAGGGCATAGCGCGGCTGCTCGGGCAGGGTGATCACCACCAGCAGCCGGCCCATGAACTGGCAGGTCAGCGTTTTGGACAGCCGGCGCTCGTAGTGATGGGCGCAGATGCGCGCCAGTTCCTCGTTGTTGCCCACGTAAGCCCGGTGCGCATTGGCGGCGTCTGCGCTGGCTCGGCCAAAGCGGGCATTGTGCTGTGCCAAATACTGGGGCAGCCAGGCGTTGGCCGCCTCAATGGTGCTGATCCTGGCCAGGCGCAGCGCCTTGACCAGACGGTCTTGCAGCGTCTGAAACGCCCGCTCCACGCGTCCTTTGGCCTGGGGTGAGTAGGCCAGGATGGATTCGATGTTGAGCTCGCCTGCAGCTCGCTCAAACTGGGTCGGAGCCGGGTCTTCGGGATCGTGCTTGGTGAAGATGCTGTGGCGGTCGCTGTACAGCGCCAGCGGGCGGCCATGGGCACTCACGTAGCACTGCAAGCTGTGCAGGTAGGCGCGGGTTGACTCCACGCGATAGAAGCATGCCTGCATCAAATCCCCGGTGGCATCGTCGATGAAGGCAATCAGGCAGCTCTTGGGCGCACGGTCCTCAAACCAGGCATGGGGGCTGCCGTCAATTTGCACCAGCTCGCCCAAGCGGCTGCGCCGCGCGCGCGGGCTGTGGATGCGCCTGAGCCGCGTTCGTTTGGCCTTCCACAGCCCGGCGGCAATCATCCAGCTGCGCAGCGTCTCGGCGCTGCCGCTGTAGCCGTGCTGGGCCGTCAGGTACTCACACGCCAGGGTCGGGCCAAAGTCGCTGTAGCGCTCCCGCACCAAACCCACAAACTGTTCGCGTACCGCCTGCGGTATCCTGCGGTTGCTGGGGACACCCCAGCGCTTGGAGACTGCGCCGTGCGCGCCGTCCTGGCGGATGGCGCGCACCAGCCGTTTGACTTGACGTACCGAGAGGTTCAGCCACAGCGCAGCGTCTGCCTGGCCCATGGTGCGCTGGATCACCTGCTGGATCACCGCGTACCGGTCCGCTTCTTTCAAACTCATTTGTACTACCTCGGCCATGATTGCCCCTCAACATGAAAGGGGACATTTGAATCTGGTCAAAAGGGGACATTACGACTTTGCGCTGTCAGGTCCCAAAAAACCCTTGACGAAAATAGTTTAAACCTAAACAATTACCATCAGATCCATTAATTGAGACGGCCTCCAATGCACCTCCTTTGCCTGGGCGGCGGGCCCGCCGGCTTGTACTTTGCGTTGCTGATGAAGTTGCAGAACCCGGCCCACCAGATCACCGTGGTGGAACGGAATCGCCCGTTTGACACCTTTGGCTGGGGCGTGGTGCTGTCCGACCAGACCCTGGGAAACCTGCGGGCCGCCGACCCGGTCAGCGCGCAGCTGATCGGCGACGCCTTCAACCACTGGGACGATGTGGAAGTGTTTTTCAAGGGCCGCAGCGTGCGTTCGGGCGGCCACGGTTTTTGCGGCATTGGCCGCAAACGCCTGCTGAACATCCTGCAGGAGCGTTGCATTGAGCTTGGCGTTGATCTGGTGTTTGAAACCGACGTGCAGGACGACCAGGCGATCGCCGCGACGTACCAGGCCGACCTGGTGATTGCCAGCGACGGCCTGAACAGCCGCATCCGCAACCGCTACGCCGACACCTTTCAGCCCGACATCGACCTGCGCGCCTGCCGCTTTGTCTGGCTGGGCACCCTGAAGACCTTCGACGCCTTCACCTTTGCGTTTGAGCAGACCGAACACGGCTGGTTTGCGGCGCACGCCTACAAGTTCGACGACAACACCTCCACCTTTATTGTGGAAACCCCCGAAGCCGTCTGGAAGGCGCACGGCCTGGACCAGATGAGCCAGGAAGACGGCATTGCCTTCTGCGAAAAACTGTTTGCCAAGTACCTCGACGGCAATGCCTTGATGAACAACGCCACCCATGTGCGCGGCTCGGCGATCTGGATCCGTTTTCCGCGCGTGGTCTGCGAACGCTGGGTCCACCATGAAAACATAGCGGGCAAACAGGTGCCCATCGTGCTGATGGGCGACGCCGCCCACACCGCGCATTTTTCCATCGGCAGCGGCACCAAGCTGGCGCTGGAAGACGCGATCGAGCTGAGCCGCTGTTTTGCCCAACATTCCGATCCCGACGACGCTCTGCAAACCTATGAAGCGCTGCGCTCGGTGGAGGTGCTGAAAATCCAGAATGCGGCGCGCAACTCGACCGAGTGGTTTGAAAATGTCGACCGCTACAGCGGCCTCGACGCCGAGCAGTTTTTTTACTCGCTGCTGACCCGCTCGCAACGCATCAGCCATGAAAACCTGCGGGTGCGTGA
This sequence comes from Polaromonas sp., assembly GCA_046714915.1. Lineage (GTDB taxonomy): Bacteria > Pseudomonadota > Gammaproteobacteria > Burkholderiales > Burkholderiaceae_C > Polaromonas. The sequence goes on from JBKJZS010000126.1 coordinate 8,741, forward strand.
CGCCTCCTGGCTGCAGGGTTACGAGCAGTGGCTGGCCGATGAGGCCCGTGCAGCGAAGGGCCGCCCCGAGCAAGCGACGGCCCCCTCGGGGGGCAGCGCGGCACACGCAGTGGCAAGCGTGGGGGCCATATCAGCGCCGCCACCGATGCTGCTGCCGCTGAAGGTACGCGAGCTGCAACTGAAAAACCGCATCGTGGTCTCGCCGATGGCCACCTACAGCGCCATCGACGGCGTGCCGCAGGACTTTCACCTGGTGCACCTGGGCGCGCGCGCGCTCGGCGGCGCCGCCATGGTGTTTGCCGAGATGACCGCGCCCTGCCCCGAAGGCCGCATCACCCCGGGCTGCCCCGGCCTGTGGAACGACGAGCAGATGCTGGCCTGGAAACGCATTGTCGATTTCGGGCACCGCTCGGGTGAAGGCGTGCGCATGGGCATGCAGCTGGGGCACAGCGGGCCGAAAGGTTCGACCCAGGTCGGCTGGGAAGCGCCGGACGAACCGCTGGCCACCGGCAACTGGCCGCTGCTGGCCGCCAGCGCGGTGTCGTATGGCCCGACCAACGCGGTGCCGATGGCGATGACGCGGCAGGACATGGACCGCATCAAGGGGCAGTTTGTCCTATCGACCCGCTATGCGGTGCAAGCCGGTTTCGACTGGCTGGAGCTGCATTGCGCCCACGGCTACCTGCTGTCGAGTTTCATCACCCCGCTGACCAATCTGCGCCGTGACGAGTACGGCGGCTCCCTGAAAAACCGCTGCCGTTACCCGCTGGAAGTCTTTGCGGCCGTGCGTGCGGTCTGGCCCGCGCA
>JBKJZS010000127.1:0-1456 GCA_046714915.1 Polaromonas sp.
AAACACCCCCTCACCAGGCCCTGACCGACGCCGCTTTCACTGCCTTTTGCAATTCCCTCAAAAACATCTTCAAAGGTCTGGACGGCGCTTCGACCATCAATGAAGCGCAGACCGAACAAGTCCTTATCAACAAGGTTCTCGCCGAGTTGGGCTGGGCAGATGACTATTTGCCGCAGGTTAACTCGGACGCCAAGGGCCGCGAGGCGGTGCCGGATTGCCTGCTGTTTGCCGGCAGCGACCAAAAAGCCGCCGCGCTGCTAGAGACCAAGGATGACCGTCGCTACCGCCACGGCCTGGCCATTCTGGAGGCCAAACGCTGGCTCCGCCCGCTGGACCGGGGTGACGGCAAGGACGCTTTTGACCCCGACGCACCCTCGTCCCAAATGCTGCGCTACCTGAGCCGGATTGATGTCGCGTCCGACCGCGCCATCAAATGGGGCATGCTGACCAATGGCGCGGTGTGGCGGCTCTACTGGCAAGACGCTCGCTCGCGCGCCGAAGAGTTTTTTGAAGTCGATCTGGCCGCCGCCATTGGTGTGCCAGGCATCCAGCACGACCTGGACGAGATTGCGCCCGACCACGCGTTGCGCCTGTTTTTCCTGTTCTTCCAGCGCGAGGCCTTTCTGCCGCAAAGCTGGGACAGCGCTGGCCGAACCTTCCACGCCTACGCCCTCAACGAAGCCCGCTTGTACGAGGAAAAAGTGTCGCAGGACCTGGGCGCACGCGTGTTCAGCGACATTTTTCCGCAACTCGCCGACGCATTGGCTCGGGGCGATCTGCACGCCAAAACACACGAGGTAGGTTACGGCCAGTTCAAGCGCCCGCAGTTCACACCTGAATATTTAGACGAAGTGCGCGAAGCCGCGCTGGTGCTGCTGTACCGCCTGCTATTTTTGTTTTACGCCGAAGACCGCAATTTGCTGCCGGTTCGCGATGCCCGCTACGCGCCCTACAGCGTGCGGCGACTGCGTGAAGAAGTTCGTGACAAGGTGGATGCGGAGACGAAGTTTTCCAAAACCATGATGCCGATTTGGCTGTCCTTGCGGGGCGCATTCTGGCTCATCGACCAAGGTGATGACGAAGTGGGTATGCCCGCTTACAACGGCGGCCTGTTTGACCGCGCCCGTTCTCCGCTTCTGGTGCGCACCAATGTGCCCGACGCTGTGATGGCCCCCATCATTGATGCGCTGTCGCGCCGCCGCCCTTCGACAGGCTCAGGGTATTCGGAGTCCACCTGGATCAACTACCGCGACCTTTCCGTCTCGCACCTGGGCGGTATTTATGAGCGCTTGCTCGAATACAGCCTGGTGCATGAGGTGCAGGCCGCCGACAGCTACAAAGACAAGCTCGAGATCAACCGCATCACCGCAGCGCCGGCCAGCTTTGCGCGCAAGGTCTCGGGCAGCTACTACACGCACGATGATCTGGTGCGGCTGATCTTGCGCGAGTCCGTGGG
>JBKJZS010000128.1:0-11506 GCA_046714915.1 Polaromonas sp.
GGCAGGCAGCTATCTTATTCGTAGCAAATGCTTCAGACTGCAGGTCGATGGCAAGGTGTAACGGGTGACTGGCCTGGAGGGTTCGTGCACCGACCCGGCAGCAGATCAGTGGAACTTGCAGCAGAACCGCGGCGTCGGCGGAAGCCCGTCTACCGTCAACGGCTCACACCGCAGCGGGCATTTCACAGTGGTGAGGTAGACGGCGCTCAAGCCGGAAAGACCACGCGGCCTTTCAGGCGCTCGTGCTCCTTGGCGGCAAAACGATCCGTCATGCCTGCGATGTAATCGGCCACCACGCGTTCGGGCTTGGCCGGGCGATCTGAGCGCGCGGCCAAGCTGCTTTCCAGCCTGTCAAATCGGTCGGTGTGGGCCTGCGGCATCTGCGCCGGATCGGCCATGTAGGCGGAAAACAGTTCGCGCACCACCTGCTGCGCGATGCGGGTTGTCTCGACCACCTGCGAGTGACGGTATAAATTTTGTAGCAGGAATCGCTTGAGGGATGAAGACCTTAAAGCCATTTCCCCGCTGAAACACACCAGGGGCGAACTCTGCCGCACGGCCTGCGCGCTGTCCACCGCCGCATCGCGCAAGGCAGCACGGGTCGCGTCCATCACATCGTAGACCTGGGCGCTGAGCATGCGGCGTATGGTCTCAAAGAGCAGGCGCCGCCCCTCCAAGCCGGGGTGCTGGAGCAGCGTTTCACGGCTGTAGCGGTCAAACAGGTCGACCTCCTTGAGTTGCTCCAGGCTGAGCAGACCGGAGCGTACTCCGTCATCAATGTCGTGGGCGTTGTAGGCAATCTCGTCGGCCAGATTGGCCAGCTGGGCTTCAAGGCTGGGCTGCAGGGCTTGCGCGGTGGAACCAGATGGCGCCAAGAAACGCTGCGCCACGCCGCCCGGTTCGCGCTCTTCAATGCGCCGGGCGTTGCGGCGCGAACAATGCTTCAAAATGCCTTCACGGGTTTCAAACGACAGATTGAGGCCGTTATAGTCCGGATAGCGCTCTTCCAGGGTGTCCACCACGCGCAGGCTTTGCAGGTTGTGCTCAAAGCCGGCGCTGTCCGGGTTGTGGCTTTTCAGGCAGCTGTTCAGCGCATCCTGTCCGGCGTGGCCGAACGGCGTGTGGCCCAGGTCATGGGCCAGCGCGATGGCTTCGACCAGGTCTTCGTTCAATTGCAAGGTACGGGCGATGGAGCGGCCGAGCTGGGCCACTTCGAGAGAATGCGTCAGGCGGGTCCGAAACAAATCGCCTTCGTGGTTTAAAAAGACCTGGGTCTTGTAAACCAGCCGGCGAAACGCGGTGGAATGAACAATCCGGTCGCGGTCTCTTTGAAAAGCGGAACGGGTCGGCGCGGGGGGCTCGTGATAGCGCCGACCGCGCGACCAGGCAGGATCACAGGCGTAGGGTGCCAACATCGTCATGGTTTAAGCATCAAATCGGGCTTAAGCCCTTTCGGAACAAGCACAAACAGCTATTATTTTTATAGCGCCTGCTGCCACGGCGCCTAATTGCAGCACGACTCGATCACTTCGCACACCAGCGCATCGGGCGCGCTGCGTAGCGTCGCGCTACCGGGGGAGTCAATCACCACGAACTTGATTTCACCGGCTTCGGCCTTTTTGTCCACCCGCATCAGTTCCAGGTAGCGCCCCGCGTTATCAGCCGGCGAGAGCTTCGGCCCGGTGACCGGTAGCCCCGCGCGCTGGATGAGCGTACGCAGGCGGCTCACAAAAGCCGCGTCAACCAGGCCCAAGGCTTGCGAAAGACGGACGGCCATCACCATGCCACAACCGACCCCCTCACCATGCAGCCACTCGCCATAACCCAGCCCCGATTCGATCGCATGGCCAAAAGTATGGCCAAAATTCAAAATAACACGCACGCCGGATTCGCGTTCGTCCTGCGCCACCACCGCAGCCTTGATCTCGCAGCTGCGCTGGATGGCGTAAGTCAGGGCGGCAGCCTCGCCTGCCAGCAAGGCCTCGATATTGGCCTCGATCCAGCCCAGAAACGCCATATCGGCAATCGGCCCGTATTTAATGATCTCCGCAAGACCTGCGCTTAGCTCGCGCGGCGGTAGGGTTTTGAGCACATCCAGATCACAGATCACGCGCTGTGGCTGGTAAAAGGCGCCAATCATGTTCTTGCCCAGAGGATGATTGATGGCCGTTTTTCCGCCCACCGAAGAATCCACCTGCGCCAGCAAGGTGGTGGGGACCTGCACATAGGGTACGCCGCGCATGTAACTGGCCGCCGCAAAGCCGGTCATGTCGCCCACCACACCACCGCCCAACGCAAAAAGCACGGTTTTACGGTCGCAGCCGTTTGCCAGCAGCGCGTCAAAAATGAGCTGCAAGGTGGGCCAGTCCTTGTGCGCCTCGCCATCGGGCAAGGTCACCAGCAGCACCCTTTTGTAATGCCCCTGCAGCGCTCGCTGCAGGGGCTGTGCGTAAAGGGGCGCCACCGTGTGATTGGACACAATCAGGGCCGTATTTGCGGAAGGCAGGTTCTGGTAAGTCGCTGGATCGCCCAACAAGCCCGCACCAATGGTAATGGGGTAGCTGCGCTCGCCCAGAGCTATAACGACCTGCTGTGTCGCCGGGGGGGAAACGGTATGCATGCACCCAAGTGTAGAGGCTCTCCCGGTCGGCCCCGCGGCAGGGGGTTTGATTGGGCGCCGCGGCGAATGAGCGCTGCGCAGCGGGCCAGGGACACGGTCGGTACCCTGTTTGATAAAACGAGTTTTCGTCAGGCGCCGGCGACCGGGATGACACCCACCATTTCGAGTTGCATTGCGATCATGTTAACCAGCGTAGCCACCGAAGGCCGCCCGGTCTCCATCACAAAACGGGCGCTTTCGCGGTAAAGCGGATCGCGCAAGGCATAGAGCTCACGCAAACGTGCCAGTGGGTCAGGCACTTGCAACAGGGGGCGATTCTGATCATGGCGCAGGCGACGAAAGACTTCGTCGGGCGCTGAATGCAGATATATCCCGTGCGTGCGCTGCTTCAAATGCTGGCGATTGGCAAGCCGTAACACCGCGCCGCCCCCGGTCGACAAAACGCAGGGTTCACCCAGCGTCAACTCATCAAGGACGGCCTCCTCCAGGTCACGAAATGACTCCTCGCCTTCGCGCTCAAAAAACGCGCGGATGGACAAGCCGATGCGCTTCTCGAGGATGTGATCAGAGTCCATGAAGGGCCGACCGAGGCGCCGGGCCAGCTGGCGTCCAACGGTGGATTTTCCGGAGCCGGGCAGACCGACCAGAGCGACATGGGCAAGCGCAGTCAAGTGGGGCCTGTGCCGAAACAGAGTGTCAAAAGATGAAAGGCGGGGTTGAGCATCTGCCTGAAGCTGGATTGAAACAAAACTTCAAGGTTTTACAAGACCGGCGGATCAGTCCCTCCGACAGACCCACGCTCAGGCCTGGCATGCAGCGGGCTTGAGCTTAGCGCAGAGCAGCCCCGTTGGAGATCATTTTGGGCGAAATAAAGACCAGCAATTCAGACTTGTTGGCCGTCCGTGTTCTGGTTTTGAACAAATTGCCAACCCCCGGCAGATCGCCCAGGAAGGGAACCTTGGTTTCATCTTCGCGTTCGTTCTGTTCAAAAATGCCGCCAATCACGACCGTGCCGCCGTTTTCCACCAAAACCTGGGTCTGGATATGCTTGGTGTCGATCGCAAAGCCGTTGGCTGTGGAGCGGCCCACGCTGTCTTTGTTCACGTCCACATTCAGAATAATATTGCCTTCAGGCGTGATTTGGGGCGTGACCTCGAGCTTCAGGTTGGCCTTGCGAAAGGCGATTGACGTTGCCCCGCTGGAGGTCGCTTGCTGATAGGGCAATTCGGTCCCCTGCTCAATCAGCGCTTTGACCTGGTCGGCCGTCACGATTCGGGGGCTGGAGACAATCTTGCCTTTGCCGTCAGCTTCCATGGCTGAAATTTCAAGATTGATAAAACGCGTCAAGCTGGACTCGAACAAGGAGATGGCGAACGTGCCGGCCTGAAAGCCGTTCTGACCCACCCCAGGCAGATTGACGAAATCACCCGCAGTGGTTCCGGTCGTCCCAGCCGTGTAAGTGGATCCAAATTGAGTGTTTCTGTTACCGTTCAAGCTGAATGGCCGCCCCCCCAGTCTGACACCCAGGGATTTTCCGAAGGTATCCGCAGCTTCAACAATACGCGCTTCAATCAGGACTTGACGCACAGGAATATCTATCTTTGCGATAAAACTCTGGACCTGCTCCAGCTTCGACGGGATGTCAGTGACAAACAGCTGATTTGTTCTGGCTTCCGCAATCACACTGCCGCGATTTGACAAAATTCTGGCACTGGTCGGACCCGTTCCACCCGCTGCAATTTGAGCGCCAATTTCGACCGCCTTCGCGTAGTTGATCTGGAACGATTGCGTACGCACCGACTCCAGGGTCTGGATCGCGTTGCGAGATTCCAGATCGAGCTTGTCCTTGGCAGCCAGTTCATCCTTGGGCGCAATCAACAACACATTGCCGGTCTTGCGCTTGTCCAGGCCCTTGGCCTGCAAAATGATGTCAAGTGCCTGGTCCCACGGCACATCTTTCAGGCGCAAGGTTACTGCCCCCGTGACGCTGTCCGAGGTCACAATATTGAAACCGGTGAATTCGGCAATGACCTGCAGCAGAGAGCGTGTTTCAATGTTCTGGAAATTCAGGGAGAGTTTTTCGCCGGTGTAGCCAGGCCCCTGCGACAGCTTGGATTCGTCCACTTTTTGCGGGCGAACTTCCAGCACAAACTGATTGTCACTTTGGTAAGCACTGTGCTCCCACGACCCTTTGGGCTCCACCACCATGCGTACCCTGTCCCCCATCTGCGAAGTCGTCACGCTTTGCACCGGGGTGCCAAAATCCGCCACATCGAGACGGCGACGCAACCCTTCCGGCAAAGCCGTTTTCAGGAATTCGACCACCAGCGTCTGGCCCTGCTGGCGGATATCGACGCCGACCTGGTTGTTGGCCAGATCAACCACAATCCGGCCGGATGCGTTGGTTCCGCGCCGGAAATCAATGTCTTTCAAAGGCAGGGTGTCGCGATTTCGATTTTCCGCAAAAATAGGTGCTGCGAGGGGCGATGGCGTGGCGATCGCCACCGGGGCCAGCGTGATCAAGAGCGACTTGCCCTGAATTTGTGCGGTATAGGCCGTCGACGCCTTGAGGTTCAGGACAACACGCGTTCTTTCACCCGCCTGCACCACATTGGCGGAACGCAGATTGCCCAGATTCAGCTCAACCGCCGAACGGCCCATGGCATTGCTGACGCCGGGAAAATCCAGCGCAATCCGGGCCGGCGTTTGAATCGTGAAACCCGTCGGCACCGCCGTCAATGCTTCGGTCAGGTCGATACGGATGACTTCGGTACCGCCCTGCACAGAGCCGCTCACTGCCTGAATCGCATTCGGCGATTGAGCCCAGAGTGGGGTGGACAAAGAGGCAGCCAATAATGCAGCGCCGATGACAACACGGGCTGATATCCGGGACGCTGCGCCCTGCAGCTTGACTGCCTGCGTCGTCCATGTATTTTTATTCATTTTGATCCCTCTTGAAGCTGTAGCGTCGCTGCCCGCTCTGTCCACTCCCCTGCAGCGTCTTGCACAATTTCACGCAGGGCAAGTTCAGTTTCAGAAATTTTCGTGATGCGACCGAAGTTTTGACCCAAGTAGTTGCCGACTCGCACCTGGTACAGCAAATTGTCAACCTTCACCAGAGCCACGGGCTGACCCAGCTTGACGAGACTGCCCACCATGGCAACCGCATCCAGCGGCATGGATTCCAGCGGTTCTTTGCGTCGGTTCAGCTCGGGTGCAATGAGAGCGGCGTTGGATGTCGCCTGGTTGGAATCGCGCTTGAGCGCCTGAGTCAGCTTCTGACTGCTGAAGGGCTCGATCGCACCCTCCTGGGTATAGGCCTGCGGCGAGAATTTTGTCGGTTCTGGCAAAGGCTCGACCCGGGGTTTGGTCAGGCTGCGCTGCTCGGTCATCCATTGCTGCAGCTCTTCCTGCTCCGAAGAACTGCAAGCAGTCAGCCCCGACCATGCCGCGAGAGCGAACATCACGAACACCGCTTTTTCAATGCCAGGCGGCTTCATTTTTGGGCTCCCTTGGCAGGCGCCGCCGTTTTACGCTGCATGGCAACTTCTTCGGGATCCAGATATCGGAATGTCTTGGCCGTGCTGTCCATGCTCATCATGCCGTCCTTCACGGGGACGATGGTCAGGTTATTCAAGGTCACGATACGGGAAAGGTTGGCAATGTCTGCCGCGAAAGCCCCGAGGTCGTGGTAGCGGCCAGACACCTTGATCGCAATGGGGAGCTCGGCATAGTAGTCCTTGACGCTGACCTGACCCGGCCGGAACAGCTCAAACTGCAAGCTGCGGCCCAATCCCGCCTGATTGATGTCGGATAGCAGCGCGTCCATTTCGGCTTTGCTTGGCAACTGCTTCTCCAATTGGGTCACATACTGCTGAACCTGCTCCCGCTGCTTTTTCAAGGCCTCCAGATTGACCGCCAACACCAGCTTTTTCTTGAAGTCTTCCCGCAGCAGGACCTCTTTGGCCTGTTCCGCTTTCAGCTCCTCATCCGAAGCACTGAGCCACACAAACCACAACGCGACCACCACCGCAGCCGTCACACAGACGCATAAAAGATAGCGTGGCAACGCAGGCCAGGAGGGTGGATCGTTCGGATTAAGACCGACAAATTGCGCCCTCAGTCCTTCAAGGAACGCAGCCGACTCTACTTTGACTTTGGGGGTGCTTACCATATTTCAGTGCCTGTTCCGGTACCGGTTCGTCAGCTCTTGGCCGCGGCAGGGCTTGCGGGTGCGGGCTTGATTTCAGGGCCGGCAGACCCCGGCGCAGGGGCGGAACCGGCAACCGGCAGCTTGATTGCGGCGGCTGAAGCGGGGCCCCCAACCACGGCGGGAGCACCCGGCAATGCCGCCGCCTTTTGCACATCGGTCGCGCGCCTGAGTGCGACCCGCATCGAAAAATTGGACACGCGGCGCTGATCACGGACTCCCAGCGTGAGGGTTCTGCCCGTGATTTCAATCAGTTCGGGCCGGGTCAGCCACGGGCTGTTATTGGCCAGATTGCGTAGCAGCTCAGATACCCGCTCGTTGGACTGGGCCACCCCGGTCAGCATGACCACCTGATTTTCCTGCTTCATGGTGGTAACGTACACCCCATCGGGCAATTGCCTGACCAGTTCAGCCAGCAAATAAACGGGTAAATTGCGGTTGCCCTGTAACTCTTCCACAGCATTTTGCCGGGCACGCAAAGCGGTAATTTCCTGCTGCAGTCCCGCGATTTGCTTGATTTGGTTCTCTAGCCGGGTGATTTCAGCCTTCAAATAAGTATTCTTTCCCTGTTGCCCGGAGATTTGAGCCTGGTACCAGGAATACACCGCACCGCAAATCAGGCCACCCGCCAAGGTGGCAATGCCCAAGGCGACGAAAAAGGCTTCACGCCTGCGCTTGCGCGCCGCTTCGCGGTGGGGAAGCAGATTGACCAGAATCACTGGAAAAACCTCCGTAAAGCCAGTCCGCAAGAGGTCAGGTAGGACGCTGCCTCACGCCTCATCTTCTTCGCCCGGATATTGTTGCCCAGCGTCATGCCCTCAAAGGGATCGGCAACCATGCACGCGAATGAAGTCTGCAGCGTCACGGCATCGGTCAAGCCGGACAAAGCCGACGACCCCCCTGCCAGCATTACATGGTCCACCTTGTTATGCGGCGTGCTGGTGAAAAAGAACTGAAGGGCGCGGCCAATTTCCTGCGCCAGGTTGTCGACAAAGGGCTTGAGCACGCTGGTGCCATAGTCATCCGGCAGGTCACCGCTGCGTTTTTTGCTCTCGGCCTCTTCCGGCGAAAAGCCATACTGACGCACGATCAGCTGTGTCAACTGGGCCCCCCCGAACGCCTGATCGCGCTCGTACAGCACCTCGTCGTTCTTGATGACCTGCATGCTGGTGGTCTGGGCGCCCACTTCAAACAGGGCAACCATGGTGTCCAGCCCGTTGTTGGGCAATTTTTCGATGAGGCGTGCCGTCGCCAGGCGCGAAGCATAAGACTCCACATCCACGACCACCGGCTTGAGCCCTGCCGCCTCGGCCAGACCCTGCAAGTCGTTGACTTTTTCCTTGCGGGATGCGGCGATCAGCACTTCGACATCGCCCGCCGAACTGGCGCTGGGACCGACGACACAAAAATCCAGACTCACTTCATCCAGGGAAAAAGGAATGTACTGATTCGCCTCGGCCTCCACCTGGACCTCAAGTTCCTGGTCGGTCAAACCGCCGGGCAGGATGATTTTTTTGGTGATCACTGCCGACGCCGGCAGGGCCATGGCGACATTTTTGGTGCGGGTTCCGCTTTTTTTGACAAGCCGGCGCACCGCCTCGGCTACTTCGTCGAACTTCACTACGTTGCCGTCGGTGATCCAGCCATTTTCCAGAGGCTCAATGGCGCACCGATCCAGCACCAGATTGCCCGCCTTGTCACGGCTCAGTTCCACCAGCTTGACGCTGGATGAACTGATGTCCAAACCCAGCAAAGCTGACGATTGACGGCTAAATAACGATCCCGAAGAGATCAAGACAGTCCCCAAATGATGGCTAATGTGTAGCCCTGCAAACTTAAGAAATCACTTGAATGCTATCAGCAAGATCCTTGTAGAACAAAGGATTTTTCGGTTTTAGCGTACTATCACCGTTGTCAAAAGTAGACGCTTTTGGGCGCTGGGCCGGCTTGGGATCAGACCGGTGAGTTGCCATTAAATGCAAAATGTGAAATCTTTGACGACCGAAAAACGCTTTCACCGCAGGCAATTTTTATAATGCTGGCGCGAACTTACGATCAACTCCATGCCGTCAACCTCATCGTCCTCCGGTTCCCGCTCCGCGCTTGCCAGTCGCCCGCCCTGGTTGGCGGGGGTCCTGAAGGTCTTTGCCTGGGGCTTGGGCCTGGCGCTGGCCGGGCTTATTTCTCTGGTGATGGTCGTGGCCGTCGCACTGGCGGTCGCTTACCCCAATCTGCCGGATGTGTCCGATTTGCTGGACTACCGTCCCAAGCTGCCCTTGCGAGTTTATTCAGCCGATGCCGTGCTGATCGGCGAGTTTGGGGAGGAGCGCCGCAACCTGACTCCCATCGGCGACATCCCCAAAGTCATGAAGGACGCCGTGCTGGCGATCGAAGACGCGCGTTTTTTCTCCCACGGGGGTGTTGACTATATTGGCGTCATCCGTGCCGGCTTGGCCAATGTGGGGCGCGCCAAAAGCCAGGGTGCCTCCACCATCACCATGCAGGTGGCCCGCAATGTCTATCTTTCCACCGAAAAAAGCTATACCCGCAAAATTTACGAAATTTTGCTCACGTTCAAGCTTGAGCACCTGCTCAGCAAGGAGCAGATCCTCGAGATTTACATGAACCAGATATTTCTGGGGCAGCGCGCCTATGGGTTTGCAGCGGCGGCGGAAGCTTACTTCGGTAAGCCACTGAAAGACATCAGCATTGCCGAAGCCGCCATGTTGGCGGGCCTGCCCAAAGCCCCGTCTGCGTACAACCCGGTCAGCAACCCCAAGCGGGCCAAGGCGCGCCAGCTCTACATCATTGAGCGCATGGAAGAAAACGGCTTTATCACGGCGGAGCAAGCAGCGACGGCCAAAAATGAACAGCTGAAGATCAAATCCGGCCCCAATACAGGTCGGGTCCATGCGGAATTTGTTGCTGAGACCGTGCGCCAGCTGGTTTTCAGCCAGTACGGTGATGAGACCTACACACGTGGCCTCAATGTCTTCACAACCCTGCGCGCCGCTGATCAGACGGTCGCTTACAAGGCACTGCGCAAAGGCATCATGGACTATGAAAGGCGGCAAATTTACCGGGGTCCTGAAAAGTTCATCCAGCTGTCCCAGGATCCCCAGGCAATCGAAGACGCTATTGATGATGCACTGGCTGACAATCCGGACAACGACGATGTCATGTCGGCCGTCGTTCTGGAAGCCAGCCCGAAGAAAATTGTCGCTGTTCGCCAGAACAGCGAAACCATTGAAATCACCGGCGAAGGCCTTAAACCGGCCCAATCCGGCTTGTCCGACAAGGCGGCGCCCAATATCCGGATCCGGCGTGGCGCCTTGATCCGCGTGGCCAGAACGCCCAAAAACACGTGGGAAATTACTCAGCTGCCCGAGGTCGAAGGCGCTTTTGTGGCGCTGGATCCGCGCAGCGGCGCCATCAGGGCGCTGGTGGGCGGCTTTGACTACGAGAACAACAAATTCAACCATGTAACGCAGGCCTGGCGCCAACCCGGCTCCAGCTTCAAGCCTTTCATCTATTCGGCAGCCCTCGAAAAAGGCTTCACGCCCGCGACCGTTGTCAACGACGCGCCGCTGTTTTTTGACGCCGGGGTCACTGGCGGTCAGCCGTGGGAACCCAAGAATTACGATGGCACGTTTGAGGGCCCGATGAGCCTGCGGCGCGCCCTGGCCAAGTCAAAAAACATGGTCTCCATCCGCGTGCTGCAGGCAGTCGGTGCCAAGAATGCCCAGGAATGGGTGAGCCGTTTTGGCTTTGACGCCGACAAACATCCGGCCTACCTGACGATGGCGCTCGGCGCCGGCTCAGTGACGCCTCTGCAAATGGCCATTGGGTTCTCGGTGTTTGCCAATGGCGGCTATCGCGTCAACCCCTACCTGATCACCAGAATCACCGACCAGAAAGGCAAGGTCGTCGTCGAGAGCCCGGTGCCGGTCATTGATGAGTCGGTACGCGGTATTGACGCACGCAACGCATTCATCATGTCCAGCCTTCTGCAGGAGGTCGCCCGCAGCGGCACCGCCGCCAAGGCGCAGGCGACCTTGAAACGGCCCGACCTGTTTGGGAAAACCGGTACCACCAACGACTCGATTGACACCTGGTTTGTCGGCTACCAGCCGACACTGACGGCGGCTGTCTGGATGGGCTACGACACGCCGAGAAAACTGGGCGACCGGGAAACCGGCGGTGGCTTGAGCTTGCCCGTCTGGATCACCTTTATGGAATATGCGCTCAAAGGCGTGCCAGTCACCGAGTTTTCAGCGCCCGAAGGCGTTGTCAATATGGGTGGCGAATGGTTTTATGACGAGTACGCCAAAGGCTCCGGCATCAGCAGCGTCGGCCTGGGAGACCGACCGGCCGCAGGCGCTGGCACCGACAATCCGATCCCCGGCCAACCTGTTCCGCCAGGCGCTGCGATTCAGGCGCCGCCGCCGAGCGATGAAAGAAAACGGATTCTGGATCTGTTCAAGAACTAGTGCTGCAACCCGGCAGTAGCGAAACATAATGAAAGTGATGGCTTCGTGCCCAGGGCAAGGCGCAAGCCGCAGCGAAGGCTGGCCGCCTTCGCAAGGGTTGCAACGCCGCCGTGGGTGCGAAGACGCGGTTTCATGTTTCGATATTTTCGGGTTGCAGTACTAGTGCAGTGTTGCACTCTATCTGGC
>JBKJZS010000129.1:0-6956 GCA_046714915.1 Polaromonas sp.
AGATCGAAAGCCTTGTGCAGCGCGCGCACGGCGAGCTCCATGTACTTCTCGTCGATCACCACCGAGGTTTTGATCTCGCTGGTGGAGATCATCTGGATGTTGATGCCCTCTTCGGCCAGCACGCGGAACATGCGGCTGGCGATGCCGACGTGGCTGCGCATGCCGATGCCGACAATGCTCACCTTGCAGATTTTGGCGTCGCCGACCAGCTCCTGCGCACCGAGGGCGGGCATGACTTTTTCTTTCAAAAGGTCAATGGCGCGGGCATAGTCGCTGCGATGCACGGTGAAGCTGAAGTCAGTTTTCCCGTCCTCGCTGATGTTCTGGATGATTACATCGACTTCGATGTTGGCGTCGGCGACAGCGCCCAGAATTTGATACGCAATGCCGGGGGTGTCCGGCACGCCAAGTATGGAAATTTTGGCTTCGTCGCGGTTAAATGCGATGCCCGATACGATGGCTTGTTCCATTTGTTCGTCTTCCTCAAAACTGATCAGGGTGCCGGACTTGGCCTCTTCGTCGATGTCGATGTCCCAGGGCGTGAAGCTGGACAGCACGCGCAGCGGTACTTTGTACTTGCCCGCAAACTCGACCGAGCGGATCTGCAGCACTTTGGAGCCCATGGAGGCCATCTCCAGCATCTCTTCAAAGCTCACTGTGAGCAGGCGTCGCGCCTCGGGCACGACACGGGGGTCGGTGGTGTACACGCCGTCGACGTCGGTGAAGATCAGGCACTCATGCGCCTTCATGGCAGCGGCCACGGCCACCGCAGATGTATCGGAGCCACCGCGACCCAGCGTGGTGATGTTGCCGGCCTCGTCCACGCCCTGAAAGCCGGTGATGATGACCACTTTGCCAGCGTCCAGGTCGGCGCGCACCTTCTGGTCGTCAATCGATTCGATGCGGGCCTTGGTATGGGCGCTGTTGGTTCTGATAGTCACTTGCCAGCCGGCATAACTGACAGCCTGCAGGCCCTCTGCCAGCAACGCAATGGCCAGCAACGCGCTGGATGCCTGCTCGCCCGTCGCAGCCAGTGCGTCCAGTTCACGGTGGTAGGCGTCAGCGGCCTTGGTGGGCGCCAGCTCTTTGGCCAGGCCCAGCAGCCGGTTGGTTTCACCACTCATTGCGCTCGGAACCACGACCATCTGGTGGCCGGCCCGAGCCCACTTGGCAACGCGCTTGGCGACGTTGCGGATGCGCTCGGTCGAGCCCATCGATGTGCCGCCGTATTTATGAACGATCAATGCCATTGCAGGATGTCAATCAGGAATTTGTTGCGAACAGGGCTGCTTGCAGACCGGCGAACCCCGCTACAGTGAGCCACGGCCTTCAGCAAAGCCTTCAATTATACCCAGCGGTATTACCTGCCCGGTCGGCATTATCCACTCCGCCGCTGTAGTGCAGCGCGGCCCCGGCCCGTGTGACATGGCCCGTGGCCACCTTGAGATGAATCTGGTGCCCGCGCGTGGTGCAGGCAGCAATTTGCGCCAGCAACTGCGCCAGCTGCGCGGCGCTGGGCGTTGCCTGGTGCTGCTGCAGCCAATAGCGCAGCAGATTGGCCTGCCGCGGCTGTGACAGGGACTGCAAAGCCCGGAGGACGGGCGGAGAACCGACAGCCGCCAAATCCTGCCGGGCAAGCTCCAGCAGTAAACCCTGCGCCTGCGCCGCGTGCCGCGCACTGCGGCCAAATGTCTCGCGAAACTGGGGGAAAGCTTCTTCCAGCGCGGGCAGCAGGCGCGCACGAATGCGGTTGCGTGTGAACTGCTCGTTGGCATTGGTCGGGTCTTCCACCCAGGTGACGCGGCGCTCTGTCAGCCAGGCCCGCAGTTGCGCCCCGGACACCGACAGCAGCGGACGATGGTAGGTGATGTCATCCCTTACCCAACGCGCCGGCATCGCCGCCAGCCCCGGCAGCCCCGCGCCGCGCGACAGCGCCAACAGCATGGTTTCAACCTGGTCGTCAGCATGCTGGGCAATTGCTATATCTTTAATAGCACGATCCGACCATTCCACCTGGAGTACAGCCTGAAAAGCCGCATAACGCCCTTTCCGGGCGGCATCCTCGGGGCTTTCGCCGGACGCGTGGCGGGCATTGATACGTCGGACGGCGAGCGGGACGTTCAGTTGCGCGCACAAGGCGGCACAGTGCCGCTGGAAATCGTCAGCGGCCGCCTGCAAGCCGTGATGGATGTGAATGGCTGCAACCTGCCCCGGCCACTTCTCGGCGCAAGCCACCAGCAGCGCGGTGGAATCGGCGCCGCCACTCAGGGCAAGAGCGAGTGGCAAGCCCGGGGAAAAAGAAGCCAGCGCTTCAGACAGTCCGTGTGCGAGCCCGCTACGAGCCACCGTGGTCCACCAAAAAATTACTGCGTTGAGGACGGCCTACTCTCCGACGCCACCCCAACGGCCGCGTGACAAAACTGAGCGGGACGACCGTTTTTCTGTTTGATCGACGCAGGCTGCGACCGAAGGGCGCGGTGCCCGGCAGGTGGCGTCGGGCGAAGCTGCCCCGCCCCCCTTCATCGTTCTGGGCCTCACTGGCGGCGCTCACCCGTTTTTCGGGCCGCGTGCCCGGGTTGTTGCGGCTCTGCGTGTTTAGCGCCTCCTGCATGCGGCGAACCCCGACTTCGTGCAGCAGGAAATGGGGGGCGACATCGCCGCCTGCAAGGTGACGCCGGATTTCCTGATTGGACAAGCTGGCCATGGGTGCGGTTCGCTTCAGGATTTTGGCCACGCCTTATTTGCCGGCGTCGGCCTTGGTGTCGGTGTAGCGGCCATAGCTTTGCAGGCGCTCGTAGCGGCGATCCAGCAATTCCTTGACCTTCAGATCGCTGACCTGGCGGAACGCGTCGTTGAGTGCGCGCTTCAGGAAAGCCGCCATCTGTTTGTGGTCGCGGTGTGCGCCGCCGACCGGTTCGTTGACAATTTTGTCGATCACGCCCAACGCCTTGAGCCGATGCGCCGTGATGCCCAGGGCCTCGGCCGCTTCCTGGGCCTTTTCTGAAGTTTTCCAGAGAATGGATGCGCAGCCCTCCGGACTGATCACAGAATAGATGGAATACTGCAGCATGACCACCTGGTCGGCGACCGAGATCGCCAGCGCTCCGCCGGAGCCGCCTTCGCCAATGATGGTGGTGATGATGGGCACTTCGAGTTGCGCCATTTCAAAAATGTTGCGGCCAATGGCTTCCGACTGGCCGCGCTCTTCGGCGTCTATGCCGGGGTAGGCACCGGGCGTATCGACAAACGTGAACACCGGCAATTTAAATTTTTCGGCGGTTTTCATCAGGCGCAAGGCCTTGCGGTAGCCCTCGGGCTTGCTCATGCCGAAGTTGCGCAGTCCGCGCTCCTTGGTGTCGCGCCCTTTCTGGTGGCCCAGCACCATACAGGCCGTGCCGTTGAAGCGGGCCAGCCCGCCGACGATGCTCAGGTCGTCGGCATAGTGCCGGTCGCCGTGCAGCTCGACAAAGTCGGTGAAAAGTTCATTGACGTAGTCCAGCGTGTAGGGCCGCTCGGGGTGGCGCGCGATCTTGGTGATCTGCCACGGAGTCAGGTCACTGTAAATGTCTTTGGTGAGCTGCTGGCTTTTTTTCGCGAGTTGATCGATTTCTTCCGAAATATCGACGGCGGACTCGGTTTGCACGTAGCGCAACTCCTCAATTTTTCCTTCAAGCTCCGCGATCGGCTGCTCGAAATCGAGGAAGGTCTTTTTCGCCATGTACTGCTCCTCAGACTTAAACTTAAATTTGCTCGGTACCCAGAACTGGCAATGGGTCCAGCGAACGCCAAATATACCAAGTTGCAACGCTGCAATAAGGCGCCCAGGGGGCGGCAACTTCGCGCGCATCGCTGCGGCTGACCGATTCGCCGGAAAAATAATTCTTGCTGATGCCGTTGATCAGGCCGACATCATCGAGCGGAAGCACATTGGGCCGCATCAGGTAAAAAATCAGGAACATCTCGGCGGTCCAGCGGCCAATCCCGCGAATGGCCACCAGCTCGGCAATGATGGCGTCATCGTCCATCGCCTGCCAGTTTTTCACGTGCACGGTGCCGGCGTCAAAATGGATCGACAAATCGACCAGGTACTCCACCTTGCGGGCGCTCAGGCCGGCAGCGCGCATGTCGTCCACTTTGAGCTTGAGCACATTGCCGGGCGTCATTTTTTTAGGCAACGCGGCGAAGCGGTGCCAGACCGTTTGCGCCGCCTTGACGGAAATCTGCTGGCCGACAATGCTGCGGGCCAGCGTGCTGAAGGCGTCGCCGCGGGACTGCAGGCAGGTATCGCCGAACTGAGGAATCAGGCGCTTCATCACCCGGTCTTTTTTGACCAAATGCTTGCAGGCCTCGGCCCAGTACTCGGGCACGGTGGTCACGGCAGGCTCGGCAACTTCGGCCAGCTCGACGCTGCCCGGACCGCTTTTTATTATCTTTTTCATAGCTGCTTAGGCACGTCCATAAAGGGCTGGAAGCCGAAAAGACTGGGAAAACTGCTCAAGATTGAACCTCCCAGGTCGTCCCGGCGGGCGAATCTTTCAGCATAATGCCTTGCGCCAGCAAGTCCTGGCGAATGCGATCGGCGGCCGCGAAATCTTTGGCTTGCTTGGCTTCGGCGCGCCGGACAATCAGGGCGGCGATGCTGGCTTCGTCCAGCCCGGCACCCGCCTGCAAAAAAGTGCCAGGCTCGCTTTGTAGCAATCCCAGGCAGGTGCCGAGTGCTTTGAGCAGACCGGCCAGCTCGGCTGATTTGGTTTTATTAATTTCGCCCGCCAGCTCGAACAGGACCGCCACCGCTTCGGGCGTTCCAAAGTCCTCGTCCATGGCCGCTTTGAAGCGCGCCGCAAACGGCTGCGTCCAGTCAACCTGAAGCTGTGCGTGGGCGGGCGGGACCAGCGCCAGCGCGGTGTAAAGCCGCTTGAGGGAATTTCGCGCGTCGTCCAGATGCGCGTCGCTGTAGTTCAGCGGGCTGCGGTAGTGGGCGCGGACAATGAAGAAGCGGACGGTTTCAGGATCGTATTTGGCCAGCACTTCCTGGATCGTGAAGAAGTTGCCCAGGCTCTTTGACATTTTTTCATTGTCGACCCGTACAAAGCCGTTGTGCATCCAAAACCTGGCCAGTGGTTTACCGTGGGCCGCCTCGCTCTGGGCGATTTCATTCTCGTGATGCGGAAACTGCAGGTCCGCGCCACCGCCGTGGATGTCAAAGGTTTCACCGAGTGTCTGGCAACTCATGGCTGAGCACTCGATATGCCAGCCGGGCCGGCCCTTGCCGTAGTCGCTGTCCCATTTGGCGTCTTCGGGCTCACTGGCCTTGGCCGATTTCCACAGAACGAAATCAAGCGGGTCGTCCTTGCCGTCGAGCACCGCCACCCGTTCTCCCGCGCGCAGTTCGTCCAGCGACTTGCCTGACAACTTGCCATAGCCTTCGAATTTGCGCACGGCGTAATTCACGTCGCCGTTGCCGGATCGGTAGGCCAGGCCTTTTTTCTCCAGCGTGGCGATCATGCCAAGCATTTGCGGCACGAAGTCGGTGGCGCGTGGCTCGAGCGTGGGGCGCTCAATGCCAAGGGCGCCAATGTCGCGGTGCATCGCAACAACCATCTCGTCGGTCAGGGCCCGGATGGTGATGCCGCGCTCGACCGCCCGCTTGATGATCTTGTCGTCGATATCGGTAATGTTGCGCACGTAGGTGACGCGAAAACCGCTGACCCTCAACCAGCGCTGCACCACATCGAAAGCCATCATCATGCGGGCATGGCCGATATGGCACAAATCGTAAATAGTCATGCCGCACACATACATGCGTACCTGTCCGGGCTCCAAAGGCGAAAAATCTTCTACGGCACGCGACAGCGTGTTGTAAATGCGAAGGCTCATGAAATGTCTGGATTTTCAGTCCGGCTTGAATCGCCGAAACCGGATGGGGTCGCTGGAACTGAGGCGGGTGATCACGTACATCAGAAAGGGGAGGGAAAGCAGCTCCGAAGGGTGAATCCATGAAACGCAGGCCATGGTTTGACCGGCGATCAAACTATACCCCTCGGATACAATCGCCCAGTATATCCAGCTGGTCAGAGCCCGTGCAGCAAGCTGCCCCGTCGCCTTTTGCAGGTTCATGTTTCATACCAGCCATCCAATGTATTCCCGAGGAAATATGCCCAAGTCAGCCTCACTTTCTAGCACACCGCTGTCGGCCGCCCGGCCCTGGCTGTTTCTGGTGGCGGCCTGGTTCATCACGGCGGCGCATGCCGACGAATACACCGACGTGAACAACCTGGTCCGCGCCGGCCAGTTGACGGAAGCCATGGCCAAGGCTGACCAGTACCTGTCCGGCAAGCCACGCGATCCGCAAATGCGTTTTATCAAGGGCGTGATCCAGACCCAGGCGGGCAAACCGGCTGACGCAATCACCACCTTCACCAAAATCACCCAGGACTACCCGGAACTGCCGGAGCCCTACAACAACCTGGCCGTGCTGTACGCTGGTCAAAACCAGTTTGACAAGGCCAGAGCGGCGCTCGAAATGGCGATACGCACCAACCCGAGCTACGCCACCGCGCACGAAAATCTTGGCGATGTATACGCCAAGCTGGCCAGCCAGGCCTACAGCAAGGCGCTGCAGCTCGATGGCGGCAACAGTGCCGTGCCGCCCAAGCTGGCGCTGATCCGCACCCTGTTCACGCCGGAGGCCAAGGCCCAGAAGCCGGCTGCAGCAACACCTGCCGCGCCCGCAGTGACGGCCCAGACACCTGCCGCGCCGGCCAAACCTGCGGCAGTAACGCCAGCAGTGCCAGCAGCGCCTGCGCCTGCTGCGCCGGCAACGCCGGCCGCGCCTGCGGCACCCGCCGCACCGGTGTCGTCGCCCGCACCAGCCGCGGCCACACCGGTCAGCGCCGCCGAAAAGGAAGTTGAAGCCGCCGTCAGGGCCTGGGCCAGCGCCTGGGCCGGCAAGGACA
>JBKJZS010000130.1:0-5726 GCA_046714915.1 Polaromonas sp.
GGTCGATATCACCTCCGGCAAGTTCGTATTTTCTGCCAGCGAGGCCTTCTGGGTCGAAAACGGCAAAATTCTGTACCCCGTCAAGGGCGCGACGATTGTCGGCAATGGCCCCGATGCCCTGACTCGCGTCACCATGATCGCCAACGACATGCAGCTTGACAGCGGTGTTGGCACCTGCGGCAAGGAAGGTCAGAGCGTGCCAGTGGGGGTCGGTCAGCCGACTTTGCGCATTGACGGCCTGACGGTGGGCGGCACAGCCTGATAATTCGGCTCAGTCCGCTGAAAGAAGGCGCTCCCGCAGCTCGCGTTTGAGCAACTTGCCATTGGCATTGCGGGGCAGCGGTAGCGGCATGAAACTGATGCCATCCGGCACCTTGTAGTCAGCCAGGTCAAGGCGGCACAAGCCTTTGAGTTCTTCTGCAAGCGCGTCGCTGGGGATGGCCTCGGTGCTGAGATGTACAAATACATGGACCCGTTCGCCCAGAACGGGGCAGGGCACGCCCACTGCAGCGGCTTCCAGCACGAGTGGATGCCCCATCAGGCAATTTTCCACCTCAACCGAAAATACCTTGTAGCCGCCCCGGTTGATCATGTCTTTTTTGCGATCATGTATGCGCAGAAAGCCAGCAGAGTCCATGGTGCCGATATCGCCCGATTTCCAATAACCACCGCAGAACGACAGCGCGGAGGCCTGCGGATTGTTCCAGTACCAGGGAACCACCATCGGCCCGCCGATCCAGATTTCGCCGCTCTGTCCGCGTGGAACCTCGCGGCCGTCGTCGTCCATGATGCGAATGTCGGCGCATGGCAGGGCAACTCCGACTGCGTCCAGCGTGGGCGAACCTGGTGGTGTGATGGTGACCGGAGAAGTAGTTTCTGTTGCCCCGTAGGCATTGAAAAGCTGTACCGTCGGACAGTCCCGCCTCAACTGCTCGATGGTACTGACGGGCATGGGCGCGCCGCCGAATCCGCCCAGTCGCCAGGCGCTCAGATCGAGGGAGCCGAAACCGGGCTCGCGCAGGCACAGTACATACATGGCGGGCACCATGAGTGTGTAGCTCATGCGCTCGCGCGCGGCCAGTTGCAGAAATGCCCCCGCCTTGAACTCGCGCAGGATGATCACACATCCCGCGACAGCGCCCATGGCCGCAATGACTGCAACAATGCCGGTCACATGCGAGCCGGGCACTGCCAGCACCGCTCGTTCGCCGGCCTTCAGGCCCAGGCAGGTCTGGTAGTGCAGGGCGGAATGAACCAGATTGAAATGGGTAATTACTGCGCCTTTTGGCTGCCCCGTGGTGCCCGAGGTGTAGAGAATGATGGCGGGTGCCTCCTCGAGCTCGTCGCGCAATGACGGTGCCAAGGAGGGGCTGAGAAGGCTGTTCCACGGCGTTGACAGCATCGTCTGCGGGGCTTCAGACACCCCAGCGTCGGTGCACAGAACTTGAGTCAGTGCGCTTCCATTGTCCAGTCGTTCCGGTAGCAGGCGCGCCATGTCGGCCTGCGCAATCACGGCGCGCGCGCCGCACTGGTTGAGGATAAAGCCCACGCCTTTGGCAGAGTCCCGTGTGCTCATGGGCACGGCTACCGCACCCAACTGGGCGATGCCATACAGCGCCAGCACGAACTCGGCCCGGTTCCCAATGAGTAACGCCACCCGGTCGCCTGTGTTCACCCCCAGGCCTTGCAGGCCCTGGGCAACGCGCGCGCTGGTGTCCTGAAGTTGCTGCCAAGACCAGCGCTGTTCACCATCCACCAGTGCCTCGGCATCGGGATAGCGCGCTGCGGCTTCGCGCAGCATGGCGCAGAGCCCGGATGGGCGAGACGCGAAACAGCGCACGATACGTGAATCGAAGTGCGCTTCGCAGCGCAACTGCATAGCCGGCAATTGCCAATGGGTCAACGAGGTGCCGTTGGGGTCCATGGCTTCAGCGCCCGTTTGCACCGCGCTCGATCACAAATTCCGCGTCAAGCAGGTCGCGCGAGTGGTTCAGGTCCGATTGACTGATCAGCACCGAGAGACCGCTAACGCGCATTTTGGCCACGACTTCCGAGAGCCGTTGCGACAGGGCGGGTGCCACTCCTTCAAAGGGCTCGTCCAGCAGCAGCAGGCGTGTACCCACCGCCAAGGCTCTAGCCAGGGCAACCATCTTTTGCTGTCCACCCGACAGCAACAAGGCTTTGCGCGTGCGCATCTCGACGAGTTCCGGCAATACCGAGTAGACCAGCTCCAGGCGCTCAGAAACGACAAGGCTCGGTGACACCCACAGCGGCAAGCAGATGTTTTCCTCCACGGTCAGCTCGGGCACCAGTCCGCGGTCTTCCGGCATGTACCCGATGCCCAGAGCGGCGCGTTCGTGGCTGGCCATGAGGCCCAGGTTCACGTCGCCAAAATGCAGCGTACCTTCGCGCAGCGCAAGATGCCCCATGATGGTCCGCATGACGCTGGTCTTGCCCGCTCCGTTGCGTCCGACCAGACCCACCAGACTGCCGGGTTCGACGGTTATGGAGAATTGACGCAGCACATCAACGTTCTGGATTGCCACGACGGCCTGCGAAAGCCGGATCATGCTGCGGTCTCCTCGGTGGGTCGAACGGAGCCGGTCACGTAGCGCTGCACCTCGGTGTCCGCCAGCACCACGGACGAAGAACCGTCAGCGATCACGCGCCCACTGTAAAAAGCGATCACGCGCGATGCATAACGCTCCACGATGTCCATGTCGTGTTCAACAAACACCACCGTCACGGGTTGGCTCTGCGCGCCTCGGTCAATTGCATTCATGACGGTATCCATGGTCATGAACTTCTCCTCCGCGCTCACGCCGCTGGTGGGTTCATCAAGCATCAGGAGTTTGGGGTGCCCAGTCAGCGCCATGGCAATGTCCAGAAGTTTGCGAACGCCGCCAGGCAGTTCCATAACCGGCCGCGACGCGTGTTTCGCCAAGTCAAAGCGCGCCAGCAAGCTGTGACATTCAGCCACGGCCGCGGGCTCGCGGCCCGAGCGGAAAAACGACCGTTCACCGCGACTGCAGTGAAGCGAGGCGAGCATGTTGTCCAGCACCGACATGTGCATGCACAGCTGAGGAATCTGAAATGATCGGGCTACGCCCCGGCGCGTGATCTGGCGTGGGGCCAGGGCGGTGATATCTTCACCGTCCAGGACGATCTGCCCCGAGGAGGGTTTCAGGTAACCCGTGATCATGTTGACGAAGGTGGTCTTGCCGGCGCCGTTGCTTCCGATCAGGCAAAGGCGTTCGCCAGTGGCGATGTCGATGGAAATATCCGCGGCCGCCACCACGGCACCAAAGCTGCGATTCAGGTTTTGGGCGGACAGCAGGGCTTGTTTTTCTGGATTCACGGCAACTCAGTCCTTCGTGGTGCGTTTGGGGAGCAGCCGGTACATTTGTGACCCCAGCCCGTTTGGCAGAAAACGGATCACCAATAACAGGAAGATGCCCAGTGCCAGCTGCCAGGTGTTCGGAAAGTAGGCGCTGGAGAACGAACGCACCAGCTCCAGCAGCAGCGAGCCGACAAATACAGCGATCACGCTTTGGTACCCCGCCAAAATTGCCACAAATACAAATTCACCCGAGGTCGTCCAGTAGCTGAAATTGGGGTCAATGTGGCCGAGCGCCAGCACGCTCAACGCGCCGCCCAGGCCACCCACAAATGCGGCCAGCAGATAGTTCCAGGCCACGATGTTGACGACCGACATGCCGAGGTACTCCACCCGCAGTTCGTTCTCGCGAACCGCCAACGACAACAAGCCGCGCGTTGAATCGCAATAGATGCGCGCCAGCCCGGCCATCAGGCAACTGATGCCCGCGGTGACGCCCCACAGCAGAAAGGTGGACTGTGCCGCTTCAGGTCGAAAGCCGAACAGCGTGGGGCGAGTCACGTTGAAGCCGTCAGAGCCCCCCAGCGCGTTGGTTTTCATCAAGATCCCATACAACACCATGGACAACGCCAGCGTGAGCATGGCAAAGAAAATACCGCGGTAGCGTGCCAGTAGCGACGCAAAAGGCAATGCGATCAAAAAGGCTGCGATCCCTCCCATCAGGCTCAGTGCCAGCGCGTCAGTGATCCCTAGCCGATTGAACAGCAGCGCAGCGGTGTAGCCGCCAGCCGCAAACACCAGTCCCTGGCCAAAGGGCACCACGCCGCTGCGCATCATCAGCACGATGCCCAGCGACACGAGGCCGTTGGCCAGTGCAATCGTGGCCAAAAAAATCAACCACTTTGGCAGCACCAGGCTGAGTCCAAGCAGCAGCAGAAAGACCAGCGCGCAAACCAGAAACACGCGCTTTGCAGAAATGGCAATCAAGACAAAATCCTTCGGGTGTTTTGGGGAAGATGATGTGTCATCAAATCTTGCGCGCCTGGATGCGCTGGAACAGCCCCTGCGGGCGAAACATCAAAATAACGGCCATCACAACATAGATGCTGAACAGCTCGGCCGGCGGCCAGATGTGTACGGCAGCCGCTCGCGATAGCCCGACGATCAATGCGCCGATGGCTGCGCCCTCGATGCTGCCAAGTCCGCCAATGATGACAACTGCAAACGACACGATGATCACACCCACGCTGAGTCCGGGTTGGACCGAAATCATCGGCGCTGTCAATGCGCCCCCGAGCGCCGCCAAAAACACGCCGCCCATGAAGGCCAGCGTATAAATCCGCGACACGTTGACGCCCATGCTGGCGGCAACCTCGGCGCTGTGGATCACCGCCGTCACGACCTTGCCCTGACGCGTGCGGTTTAGCACCCACCACGTGAGGAGTCCGCATCCGACCGCGAGCCCGATCAGCAGCACGTCGTAGCCCACGTAGGATTGACCGGCGATACTGAGGGTGCCGAAGGCCTGGTAGGTATCGGAAACGTAGTAGGGGTTCACACCCCACAGTAGTTTGGTGATGTCTTCCAGCATCAAAAACATGGCGTAGGTCACCAGCACTAGCAGCACTTCGTCGCGGCCGTAAAATATGCGCAGCAGGCCGCGTTCGGTCAAGGGTGCCAAGATCGCCGACACGGCCACGGCCGCGGCAATCAGCGCGACCACACTCAAGGCCGGAGACATCTGGATAGACAGCAGCCAGCTCACCAGGCTGGCGCCGGCATAGGCACCCACGGCATAAAAACTGCCGTGGGCGATGTTCAGAATTTTCAGCACGCCGAACACGAGTGTCAGCCCCAGCGCCACAATAAAAAGCCATGCCGCATAGGTCAGGCCGTCAAAAATGATGGTGAGGAGCAGGTTCATGTTCAGCGTTTAGAAAATTAAATATCTGAGGTGGTGAGTCTCATTGACACTTGGCACCAGGAAAACCAGCTTTGATCCAGTCTTCGCTCTTCATGTTGGCAGGCGGATTGACACACTCGGCACCGAATCGCTGAATGTCATCCAGCATCACCATTTTCTTGGCGGCATCGTAGCGGGTTTTACCAATTGCAGAGTCCTGAATAGCCTGCTGGCCATCGCCCAGTGCCATGCGGATGGTGCCGGCCGGCGACTCCCACTGGCTGCCCTTAAGCGCAGCGGCCAGCTGCTCTTGTGTAGGCTTCTTGCCGCCGTTGGCCGCCATCGCTTTTTCTGCTGCAGCCTTGAGCCCGAACAAGGCCTGCGCCATGCGGTACGGGGCTTGCACCGGGTACACGTTGTATGCCTTCTCATACAGGCCAAACCACCAGTCGTTCAGGGCCGACTTGGGTGCCATGAGTCCGTAGG
>JBKJZS010000131.1:0-8671 GCA_046714915.1 Polaromonas sp.
GGCTAAGCCGGTTCCGCGGCCCCTGCCGGTGGGGAAGGAGCCCAATGCTTGTCGATTCGCATGCTGCGGTGCCCGATTTTTTTTTCGGTCCTCTGTGAAACACATCCCGCGCAAGCGTTTTGGCCAGCATTTTCTGACCGACCGTTCCATCATCGAAGCCATCGTGCAGGCCATTGTTCCCCGCCCTGGGCAGGCCATGGTGGAAATCGGCCCGGGGCTGGCCGCCTTGACCCAGCCCCTGGTGGAGCGTTTGGGACAGCTGACCGTGATCGAGTTGGACCGCGATCTGGCCTTGCAGTTGCGACAGCACCCGCAGCTTCAGGTGATCGAGGCGGATGTGCTGAAGGTCGATTTTGTCCAACTTGCACAGACCCACACGGTGGCAGGCGTCGGGGCTACCAAACTTCGTGTGGTCGGCAACCTGCCCTACAACATCTCTACCCCTATCCTGTTTCATTTGCTTGATGCCGTGGATGTGATCGAAGACCAGCACTTCATGCTGCAAAAAGAAGTGATTGACCGCATGGTGGCCCCACCCGCGACCAGCGACTACGGCCGTCTGAGCGTGATGCTTCAGTGGCGGTATGCCATGGAAAACGTGCTGTTTGTTCCGCCGCAGAGTTTCGATCCACCGCCCCGCGTGGACAGCGCGGTGGTCCGCATGGTGCCCCGGTCCCAGCCGGAAGCGGTGGATGTCCGCCGGTTGAGCGAGGTGGTGCGGGTGGCCTTCAGCCTGCGCCGCAAGCTGCTGCGCCACTCGCTGGGCAAGTGGCTGGAACAGCGGCAACACCGCCAGCCCTTTGATCTGCAGCGCCGGGCTGAGGAAGTGCCAGTCGCCGAGTATGTGGCGCTGGCCCAAGCCCTGGGGCCGCCTGCTGTTTCCTGAAACCTGTGCAACGCGCTCGTCAAACACTGAAGTTGCGGGTCTGGCTGGCCAGGTTCGTCTTCACCCCCTAAATTGTTTAAGGTGTTGCATTGCAGATTTGAAATCACCCTGGGCCGGCGATCTGTATTAGACCTCGACCCCGGGCTGGCGCAATGATGGATGGGATGATCCGGCATTGCGGGTCGCCCATTAAAAAAGCCCGTTGAACAACGGGCTTTTCTGGAGTGTGTTTGCCAAGCGTCAGGCAGCTGCCAACCAGTATCCCGCGTTAAACGGGCTGCTCATACGCAACGCCAGCGGCGACACATCGAGCAGTTTATCGGTAGGCATCGGTTCTTCACCGTCTGCGCTGTTTGCTTGCTGGGCCTCATTCGCCCGATCCCCTTGGCCAATGTCTGGGGAGCGGGCTACAGAAAAGAATAGAAACATCTGAACGGGACCTTTCGATCCGCCCAGTAGTCCGCCGCATCCCTGAAGATGTCCAGCAGTTGCTCCCTCGCCTCTTTGTCGAATTTGGCGTTGGCAGGGATTTGCTCAAGCAGCACAATAAAGCCAGGCTGCGGACCGGACTTGTGAACCAGGTCCGTCATGCAATCGTACAGCGCATCAAAGTTCTTGCCAAAATGCGCCGGAAATGTGTACTGTGCCGCAATCATGTCCAGCACTTCCTGCTTGCTCTGGGCATTGCCCAGATTGGCATACAGGAAATGTTGGCCCAGTTGTGTGGCGGCCTCCTGCAAATCCTGCACGCGGAAAGCGCGTATGGATTGCACGATATTGGGTCTAACAGTACGAAGTGGTATATCCATCTCCGCTTCTCTTTCTTAAGTCAATAAACTCAAAGTAAACAATCACTACTGAACCTGTTGAACGATTCTGCGAAAACTCGCGTAGTGATCGTCGGTGTAATAACAAGCATCGGGCGTGGTGGGTACAAAGCCACCGCAAACGATGCGCCGGGCGCCCCGACTACGTTCACCGGGCGTTTTAACGGTGTATTCGCGGTAGTAACTGCGATTTTTGGCGGGAAGAAGTCTTTCCCGATTGCCAAACACCGAGCCGTCCTTGTCGTACTTGAACGGCCCACCCTGGTAAATCAACTTAACAATGTTGCGTCCCTGCAGCGGCAGTTCGGCGATCGCCACTGTGCTGATTCCGACCTCGGAGGTGCTTTCCTTGGCCTGCACCACAACAGGGCTGAACCCTGCGCTCAAGGCCATCAGCATGACTGCCGCGGTCAGCCGCCAAGCAGCCATACTTTTTCGCAACATTAAAAACGTCTTTCTTGAACCAGGGCAAACCGCCGAGCTTTTTACAGGTGCCGGGTTAACCCTTAAATTCAAGAGATAGAGTTTGCCGCATCCAGCCGGAAAATGCAAGTACCTGCTTAAAATTTAAGCAATCCGGAGCTGCCTGCCGGTGGCTCTAAGTTAGCACTAGCTGTCTCAAACCAGCTTATCTGATCGCGTTGGCGTCGGCTACTGTCAGGGCCGTCATGTTAACAATCCGGCGTACGGTTGTGCTGGCTGTCAGGATGTGCATCGGTTTGCTGGCGCCAAGCAGCACCGGGCCGATGGCAATATTGCCGCCCGCTGCGGTTTTCAGCAAGTTGTAAGCAATATTGGCGGCATCGATATTGGGCATCACCAGCAGATTGGCTTCGCCAGCCAAGGTGCCATTGGGCATGACGGCCGCTCTTGCTGCTGCGTCCAGCGCAACATCGCCGTGCATCTCGCCGTCTACTTCCAGCCACGGAGCGTCTTCGCGCAGCAACTCCAGCGTTCGGCGCATTTTCAAGGCGCTCGGCAGGCTGGACGAGCCAAAGTTGGAATGCGATAGCAGTGCTGCCTTGGGCTTGATGCCAAAACGCATCATTTCTTCGGCCGCCAGTGTTGTAATTTCCGCCAGCTGTTCGGCCGTGGGGTCGTAGTTGACGTGGGTGTCGACCAGAAACACCTGGCGGTTGGGCAGTATCAGGCCATTCATGCAGGCATAGGTGCAGACGCCCGGGCGTTTGCCAATCACCTGGTCCAGATACTGCAGATGGTGGGCGGTTGTGCCCCAGGTGCCGCAATTCAGGCCGTCGACATCGCCTTTGTGCAGCAACATGCCGGCAATCAGTGTCAGGCGTCGGCGCATCTCGATCTTGGCGATCTGTACCGTCACGCCGCGGCGCTCCATCAGGCGGTGGTAAGTTTGCCAGAAGTCGCGGTAACGGTGGTCCTGCTCGACGTTGACGACGTTGTAGTCAAGCTCCTCCTTCAGTCGCAGGCCAAACTTTTCAATGCGCTGAGCGATGATGGCGGGCCGCCCAATCAGGGTCGGGCGGGCCAGGCCTTCGTCGACGACGATCTGGCAGGCACGCAGCACACGTTCTTCCTCACCTTCGGCATAAGCCACGCGTTTTTTGGCGGCTTTTTTGGCCGCCGCAAAAATTGGCTTCATCATGGTGCCGGAGGCGTAGACGAAGCTCTGTAGCTTCTCGCGGTAGGCGTCCATGTCGGTGATGGGTCGCAGCGCCACCCCGCTGTCGGCAGCCGCCTGGGCCACGGCGGGCGCAATCATCATCATCAGGCGCGGGTCGAATGGCTTTGGAATCAGGTATTCCGGACCAAACGCGAGCTGCGCCCCGGTGTAAGCGGCAGCGACCACCTCGCTTTGTTCGGCCTGGGCCAGCTCGGCAATGGCGTGCACTGCTGCGATTTCCATCTCAATGGTGATGGTGGACGCGCCGGCATCCAGCGCGCCCCGGAAAATGTAGGGGAAACAGAGAACGTTGTTGACCTGGTTCGGGTAGTCGGTTCGGCCCGTGGCCATGATGGCGTCGCTGCGGACGGCCTTCACATCTTCTGGCTGGATTTCAGGGTTCGGGTTGGCGAGCGCCAGAATCAGCGGGTTGGGCGCCATTTTTTTGACCATGTCCGGCTTGAGCACGCCGCCGGCGGACAGGCCCAGGAAAATATCGGCTCCCTCAATGATTTCACTCAAGGTGCGGGCTGTTGTCTTTTGGGCAAACTGGATCTTGTCTTCGTCCATCAGCTCGGTGCGGCCCCCGTACACCCCGCCGGCCAGATCGGTCACAAAAATGTTCTCGCGGGCAATGCCGAGCTTGAGCAGCAGGCCCAGGCAGGCCAGCGCCGCCGCACCGGCACCCGAGGTCACCAGCTTGACTTGCTTGGGGTCTTTGCCGACGACCTTCAGTCCATTGAGGATGGCCGCGCCGACAACGATGGCGGTGCCATGCTGGTCGTCGTGGAAAACCGGGATGTTCATGCGCTCACGCAGCTTGCGCTCGACATAAAAGCAGTCCGGCGCCTTGATGTCTTCCAGATTGATACCGCCAAAGGTAGGCTCCAGCGACGCGATGATATCCACCAGTTTGTCGAGGTCGTCTCTCTCATTGATCTCGAGGTCAAACACGTCAATACCAGCGAACTTCTTGAACAGTACGGCCTTGCCTTCCATCACCGGCTTGGCCGCCAGCGGACCAATGTTGCCCAGGCCGAGCACCGCCGTGCCGTTGGTAATCACCGCCACCAGGTTGCCCCGGCTGGTGTACTTGAAGGCGGCATTCGGGTCTTTGACGATTTCTTCACAAGGTGCCGCCACGCCGGGCGAGTAGGCCAGCGCCAGGTCGCGCTGGTTGATCAGCTGCTTGGTCGCCGCTATCGCGATCTTTCCGGGGGTGGGAAATTCGTGGTATTCCAGCGCGGCACGCCGCAATTCGTCACGCTTTTCCTGGCTGTTATCGGGGACGGGGGGCACTGCTGGCGCTGCGGGCATTTGGGTTGTCTCCTGGGGGCGGCCCCGGCAGGGCCGTCAATCTTTTGTTAGGTTTGCGATTGTAGGCCGCCGAACGGGGAAACCCTAGTAAGTGGATTTACGCAAACAGGTGCAGCGCCTTTGACTTTTTCACAAAGGATGTTCAGCCCACCTGGTTCGCTTTGGTCTGGGTCGCAGTTGACGGCGCTACGATGACGATGGCCGTTGATGAGACGGCGTTGAGTGCGCGCCGCGCCTCTTACCGGATGACCTGCCGGGCCTGCACCATGCGCTGACCCGTCTGCGCGCCGGCCAACACAAATCCGCCTTGCCGCCCAGCTTCGTCCACCCACTGCCACTAGCCGGCTTCTGGGTGGAGCCATTGCCCGGCCTCACCGGGCGCAGGCGCTGCGATCAGTAGCGGCAATGCCGGCGTCTTGACGGCGACTGGCATCAGCGGGAAGGCCACGGGTGTGGGTTTGCCCGCAAGGGTGGCCGTGACTGCGTAAGCCACCCCCGCCGCGACCGTCACGTGTGCCACGTAATAACTGCCGGTTTTTTTGAGCGTTGGCAAATTGGCGCGGACAAGCTTGACCATGGACAGACGTCCGGGGACGTTGTGAAAGCTGGAAAGTTTTAGATTTCGACCACTTCGAAGTCGGCCTTCGCGACGCCGCAGTCGGGGCAGGCCCAGCTCTCGGAGACGTCCGCCCAGCGGGTGCCGGCGGCAATCCCGTCTTCGGGCCGGCCAGTCGATTCGTCGTAGACGAAACCGCAAACAATACAAAGATAAGTTTTCATGGGGGTCCTGGAGTTTTAAGCATAAAAAATGACTTTAGCCCTCATAATTCAGGGGTATGTAGCTATGAAAATGATAGTAATCCAACGTTCTGGCTGACGCTTCCGTGCACTGCCTGTGACCTGTCATCAGTCGGGCACAGACTGCGCTTCTTGCAAAAGACGCCGGGAGGCGCCGAGGGCTTCACGCGCTCGCCGTGACCTTGTTGAGAAGCGCCTTGTAGTGGTTGGCGTGACGCTCTTCCACCCGGGCCAGGGCAGCAAACCGTTTTTGGGCTTTCTCCAGCGTGGCCTTGAACTGGGCCGCATGCACTTTGGAGGCTTCAATCTGCTCGTTCATCTCAAGAACTGTAGCGGCATTGCCTTCGGCTTCAGCGGTGGCTCGAAAGCCCGTCTCAGTGTACTCGTAGGTTTCGCCGTCAATGGCAATCTGCAGGGCTTTGGCCAGTGTCATGCTGGCCTTGGGGTAAAGCAGGTCCAGGGGACCAAAGGCATGCATGACTTCCTGGTCGGCAGTTTCTTCAAAGGTGAGTGCGGTGTCTTCGTCGCCCGCTTCGCGCGCCAATTTGGCAAAGCAGCGGTACTTGATGTGGGCCATGGATTCACCGGCAAAAGCGGCTTCCAGGTTGGCCAGGGTTTTGATTTGGAGTCAGCTTGACGAAGGCCTGATCAATGCAAGTGCCGTTGCTTCATTGGCTGACGGATAAAGATTCCGAAGTCCGCAAGGGCTGCACGGGGCGTCGACAGTCACGCATTTGCAAAACGGCCACGGAGATACGCAAGAATCTTGTCTGAATCGTAGAGCCACTCGCTGTTACCAGTGTCATCCGTAATTTTCAGGCAGGGCACTTTGGCCTGCCCGCCCTGACGCAACAACGCCTCCCGGTCTGCTCCGGGTTTTTGCGCGTCAATGCGATTGATTTTCAAGGACAGTCGGCTCATCTCCTGCCGCACCTTGATGCAAAACGGGCAGGTTCGGTATTGGTATAAAACTAGATTTTGACACTGGCGGTCTACTTTTTCCTGGAGCATCGGCAGGCGGGTGAGACCGAGGGGTCGGGTAAGCTTTTCGCGAAGCAGCATCACCGGACCGAGGATGACGCGCAAGGTCTTGAAGAAGAGTTTGACGAAAATTTTCATGGTGAATTTTAAAGTAAGTGCGAGGTCCGCCTGAAGCGAACCTCTGTCTCGACAAGATTGCCTGGGGCTTTCTTCGCAGAATAAGCCAATGATCACGAAACCGGCAGCAGCCCGCTCTGGGCGATTTCCCCATCACCACAAATCCGGCAATGCCCTTCGGCGAACCGTCAGCTTTCAGACAAGCCCTGAAGGATTGATTCAACGATCTTCTGGGTCAATTTCGCGCAGGAGGCGCATGCCCAAGAGGGTGCAGCGTGAACTTTCAGTGTTTACGTTTCGGAAGGAGTAGCGCGCATAGAGCGACCAGGTATGCCAGGAACCGCCACTTGCGGCCAATTGATAGCTGCGTCCGCATCGAAGGTATTGGCAATTCGCGCAAGCGCCTGAGGCTATTGAAACCTTCCGCGCAGGCATTGCTGATTCTGTGTTGGCTGGCGCAGTACTGCTTCAAGCCCTCCGCGCACGGCGCGCAACGCTGGCAGCTGTCCACCGTGCAGCCCACGCCAACCCTGTCGCCGACCTTGAGCTTCGACACCAGATCGCCCACCGCCGTTACGCGGCCGACAGTTCCGTGGCCAGGCACCGAAGGGTAGACCGGGTTTCGCCACTCATTGCGCGCCGTGTGCAAGTCGGAATGGAAAACGCCGCAGTAGGGGGCGCCCCCGACACCGTTGCGCCCCACTACCGTGGCCGCCTGTTTCACGCGCATAACGCCCAGGTCACGCTGATGCGCAGCACCGCCGGCGAGCTTGCCGAGGCCGGACGGCGCATCGCCGAGCAGCTCAACCGGTCCAAAGGCCCGGTGCGGCTGCTGATACCGCTGGGGGGCTGTCGATGATTGACGCGCCGGGCCAACCCTTCTACGACCCGGAGGCCAACGCCGAACTCTTTAAAACGCTGGAACAAGATTTCGTTCGGACGGGCACGCATTTACTGATCAAGCTGCCGCATCACATCAATGACGCCGCGTTCGCGCAAGTCGTGGCCGATGAGGTCCGGCGTATCACGCCTGCAGAGCAAAGTCTTGCCAGCGGGTCATGAGCGGCGACTGAGACTGCGCTCGGCGAGGTGCAAATCACATCGTGAAAATCTTGCCCGGGTTCATGATGTTGTGCGGATCCAGCGCGCGCTTGATGGTGCGCATCATGTCCACAGCGCCACTGCCGGTCTCGGTGACCAGAAAGTCCATCTTGTGCAGGCCCACGCCGTGTTCGCCGGTACAGGTTCCTTCCAGGTTGAGCGCTCGCTCCACCAGTTTGTGATTCAGGGCTTCGGCCACTTCACGCTCTTCAGGCTTGTCGGGATCAATCAAATAGCCGAAGTGAAAGTTGCCGTCGCCCACATGCCCGACGAGAAAGTAGGGGATGCCGCTGGCATCAGCCTCGGTCACAGAGTCAAGCAGGCAATCGGCCAGCCGGGAGATGGGCACGCAGGTGTCGGTTGAAATCGCACGGCAACCCGGCTTGGACTGGATCGCCGCAAAGTAGGCGTTGTGCCGCGCCGTCCACAGGCGGGTGCGCTCCTCGGGCGTGCTGGCACACTCAAAAGCAGAGACACC
Organism: Polaromonas sp.; assembly: GCA_046714915.1. GTDB lineage: Bacteria > Pseudomonadota > Gammaproteobacteria > Burkholderiales > Burkholderiaceae_C > Polaromonas. The sequence continues at coordinate 8,145 of JBKJZS010000131.1, forward strand.
CAGCTCGGCCGCAAACTCCTGAACGGTCTCGGCCTCCTCCTTGACGCTGCCCGGTGTGCCGTGAAACTCCATCAGCAGCATGGCCTCTTCGCGCAGGCCGAGTTTGCTGTGCGCGTTGACCATGCGCACGGTGTTGCTGTCGATCAGCTCCACACGCGCAATCGGGACTCCCAGCTGGATGATCTGGATGGTGGTGCGCACCGCGGCTTCAATGCTGGGGAAAGAGCAGATAGACGACGAGATGGCCTCGGGCAGCGGGTAGCGCCTGACGGTGATTTCGGTGATCACGCCCAGCGTGCCTTCGCTGCCAACCATCAGGCGCGTCAGGTCGTAACCCGCCGATGATTTTTTGGCACGCGTGCCGGTGCGGATGATTTCGCCGCTGGCCGTCACCACTTCCAGGGCCAGATCATTTTCGCGCATGGTCCCGTAACGCACGGCATTCGTCCCGCTGGCGCGAGTGGCGCTCATGCCGCCTATCGTTGCATCAGCGCCGGGATCGATCGGGAAAAACAGGCCGGTGCTTT
>JBKJZS010000132.1:0-1324 GCA_046714915.1 Polaromonas sp.
ACGCGCAGTTGCATCGTGCGCTCGGCAATCATGGCGTGTTCAGTCAATAGACGCATCATTGACGAGCCACCCTCCAGTGCGATCAATTCATCGTCCAGCACATCGGTAAATTTCATGTGCGGCACGGTTGCCAGCGGATGGTCGGGTTTCATCACCACCGCCACGCGGTCGGTGGAATAAACAAAAGTGTCAAGGCCCTCAGTGCTGATACCTTCGACGACGATGCCCAGATCGGCTTCCGCCGCCAGCAGCGCCGGAACGATTTCACGGCTCCAGCGCTCCTCGACGACCAGCCGCACATCCGGGCTGGCGCGTCCAAACGCGGCAAGATCATCGGGCAGTGACTCGGTCATGACCGACGTGTTGGCGAGAATTCGGAGCGCACCCTTGCGGCCATCGGCGTGGTCACGCATCTCCGCCTGCATCTGGTTCATCTCGACCAGAAGGGCCTTGGCATGAGGCAGCAGCGAGGCGCCGGCCGGTGTGACTTCGACACCGCGGGACGAACGCTCGAGCAGCGTGGTCTTGAAGCGGTGCTCCAGCAGCGCCATGCGGCGGCTTGCGGCGGCCAGGCCAATGTGTGAGGCCTCGGCTGCCTTGGTCAGGCTGCGCAGTTCGGCGGCCCGAACAAACAAAGCCAGGGAGTCGATGTCAGGTAGCATGTCTGGGAGTTTGGTTGCACGTTGGAGTATGTGTGGCGTGGCATTCGCCGTCTGGGGGGATAAACCCGAAGTGTCGGAATCCTCTACCCGGCGGCACGCAGGATTCTTTACGGGGTGGCGATGGCGATGGCGAATGCATCGAGTTGCAGGACGCCCGCCTGGCCCACACAAAGTTCCTGCCAGGGTGAAGCGGCCTTGCCGCTGGCATAGGCCTGCAAGTACAAACACCTTATCTTGGCTAAATGTTCCCACTTTGATCACTCCTGTCTTCTGTTGCATAACTTGGCATGCACAGACTTTCTAACAGGGGTCAAATTTCAATGAAAATATCTGGCCTTAAGGGGTCAATTCTGGGTGGAATTCAACACGCATTGACCAGCATGGCGGCGGAGGTGGCGCATGGCAGTTGTACGGATGTGCCACCGGCGCGCAGGTAGGCCCTCAAGCCAAGCTTCCCTGCAAAGCCCGAACCCTCACCGGCTCTACAACCCGCGTCACCCCGAGCGAACGTTGCTGTACCGCACAGTAGCCGAGCACTTGGAGACTTGGCATGCGTTGGCCAGCGCAGGCCAGTTCGACGGCCAGGGCGACCACTACACACCGCGCGCCTTTGTGCGCCAAGCCCCTCGCATATCCCCGGCACGCGGGCCACCGCTGTGGGA
>JBKJZS010000133.1:0-8904 GCA_046714915.1 Polaromonas sp.
TGCGCTTGCGGTCAAGCTTGATAACCTTGAATTCCATGGTCTTGTTCTCGTACGGAGACAAGTCCTTGATGGGGCGGGTATCGATCAGCGAGCCAGGCAGGAAGGCGCGGATGCCATTGACCAGAACGGTGAGGCCGCCCTTGACTTTGCCGCTGGTCTGGCCGGTGACGAACTCGCCGGATTCCAGGGCTTTTTCAAGGCTCATCCACGACGCCAGGCGCTTGGCCTTGTCGCGGCTCAGCAGGGTGTCGCCATAGCCGTTTTCGACCGAGTCGATGGCCACGGAAACAAAATCGCCGACCTGGACTTCGAGTTCGCCTTGGTCGTTTTTGAATTCTTCGAGGGGGACATAGGCCTCGGATTTGAGGCCGGCGTTGACGACAACGTGGTTGTGGTCGATACGCACTACCTCAGCAGTAATGACTTCGCCCGTACGCATTTCCGAGCGTTTCAGCGATTCTTCAAATAGGGCGGCAAAAGATTCAGACATTGATTTTCCTAATCCCCAGAGCAGGTTTCCGACGGCACTATTGCTGTCGTTTTTAGAGCTGACTGCGGCGGTTGTATGCGGAGGATCCGCTGGTTAAATTAATGAACCTGCCGAACCGGGCGCCCTGAGATGAAGGCGCGGCGCGGATCAGAAGGGCCGAGTGCTTTGCCACCAGTCCAGCACCTTTGCCACCGATTCTTCAATCGACAGCTCGGAGTTGTCCAGCGGCTTGGCGTCATCAGCAGGCCTTAAAGGGGCGGATCGCCGTGACATGTCACGCGCATCCCTCGCCTTCAAATCCTGCTCAATCCCGTCGAGTATAGCTGAAATTCCCTTTGAAATCAACTGCTTAAGGCGCCGTTCTGCCCTGTGCCGGGCGCTCGCCGTGAGGTAAATTTTCAGTCCTGCATGGGGGAAAATCACCGTGCCCATGTCCCGGCCATCGGCCACCAGCCCCGGCAACTGCCGGAAAGCATGCTGAAGCTCCAAAAGTGCGAGGCGAACTTCAGGATGGGCCGATACCCTGGACGCGGCCATGCCGGCGGCCTCACTGCGGATGGCGTCCGACACGTCTTCTGCGCCCAGCAGCACCTGGTTGCCCTGAAAGCGCACCGGCAGGCTGCGCGCTACCGCAGCGACACCCAATTCGTCGTCCAGCTCGACGCCGGCACGACTGGCAGCAAACGCAGTCATTCGGTACAAAGCGCCTGAGTCCAGGTAGTGGTAGCCGAGTTTCTGCGCAACCAAAGCGGCCAGCGTGCCTTTGCCCGAGGCGGTCGGACCATCAATGCAGATCACCGGAATCAGGCGGCTGTCCGTTTCAGCCACCGAAAACAGGGTCTCAAAATAGTCGGGGAAAGTTTTTGCAACACAGCGGGGGTCGAGAATTCGGATCGGCAGACGCGCCGGATTAAATGCCGCCAGCGAAAAACACATGGCCACCCGATGGTCGTCGTAGGTATGGATGGGTGCGGTTTGCCACTGAACCGGCGGTGTGATCCGCAGATAATCGGCGCCTTCCTCGACGCGGGCACCGAGCTTGCGCAGCTCGCAGGCCATCGCGGCAATGCGGTCCGTTTCCTTGACGCGCCAGCTGGCGATATTGCGCAGTGTGGTGGTACCGTCGGCATACAGGGCCATCATGGCCAGCGTCATTGCGGCATCGGGAATATGGTTGCAGTCCAGGTCAATGGCCTTCAGCGGCCATGCGCCCCGGGAAATTTTCAGCGTGTTGGCACCGCTGTCGACCCGGGCGCCCATCTGTCGGGCTGCTTCGACAAACTGGATGTCGCCCTGGATCGACGTTTCGCCCAAGCCTAATATTTCAATGCATTTTTGACCTGTAGACCCCGTCGATATTGCTCCAATAGCTATGAAATAGCTAGCAGATGAGGCATCGCCTTCGACATGAATTTCACCCGGTGAGCGGTACTGGCTGCCGGCAGGAATGACAAAGTGCTGCCAACCTTCGCGTCGGATCGCGATACCAAAACGCGCCAACAGATTGAGGGTGATTTCGATATACGGGCGGGAGATCAGCTCGCCGACGACTTCCAGCGTGATGTCTTGCCGGGCCACCAGCGGCAAGGCCAGTAGCAAGGCAGTCAGGAACTGGCTGGAAACATCGCCGCGCACACGAATCGGTGCCGCCAGCGTCAAACATCCGGTGCGCAGGCGCAGCGGCGGAAAACCCTCCTGGCCCAGGTAATCAATGGCGCACCCGAGCTGGCGCAAGGCATCGACCAGATCGCCAATCGGCCGTTCGTGCATGCGCGGCACACCCGACAGTTCGAAATTGCCACCCAGCAAGGCCAGCGCAGCGGTTAGCGGGCGCATGGCCGTGCCTGCATTGCCCAGGTAAAGCTTGGCCTGCTTTTGTACGAGTTGACCGCCCAGACCACCGATGACGGCAACATCGCCGCTTTGCTCCACCGAACAGCCCAGCTCCTTGAGCGCGGTCAGCATCACCGCGGTGTCGTCGGAAGCCAATAAATCATGAACCGTGGTGCGGCCGTGGCTTAAGGCAGCCAGTAGCAAGACCCGGTTGGAAATACTTTTGGAGCCGGGCAGGTGCACGGTGCCGCCGGCACCCGTCAGCGCTGGGAGGTCCAGGAACTCGGTATCGAACATGGACCCGTACTTATTCGTGGGATTTCTGGAGGCTGATGCGCCAATTGGCGCGTGTCTGGCTGGCCTGGCCGATCTGGTGCTCCAGGGCCTCGCCATCGGCGCTGGCGATCAGTTTTTCCAGAGAGAGAAGTGAGTTCTGAAAGATTTTGGACTGTTCAAGCAGCTCTTCCTTGTTGGCGATCAGGATGTCGCGCCACATTTTGGGGTCGCTGGCTGCGATGCGGGTAAAGTCACGAAACCCCGGACCTGCCAATGACAGGTAGTCCTTTCCACGGGCTTGACCGGAAATGCCACTGATGAGCGCAAAGGCGATCAGATGCGGCAGGTGGCTGACGGCTGCATAAGCGGCATCATGTGACTGTGGGGACATTTTCACCACGTGGCAGCCCAGCGCCGTCCAGACGTCCACGGCTTTTTGAAGCTGAACCGTGAAGGTACGCTCAATCGGTGTCAGGATGACCTGTTTGCCGGTGTACAAGTCAGCATCGGCATGCTCCACGCCGGAGACTTCCTTGCCGGCGATGGGATGGGCCGGAACAAAACAGCCAAGATGGTCGCGCAGCACGCGGCGCGCGGCGTCCACCACATCGCGTTTGGTGGAGCCGACATCCATGATCAGCGTGGTGGGGCTCACCAGATGGCGGATAGCCTTGAACGTGGCTTCGGTCGCCGAGACCGGCACCGCCACCAACACGATGTCGGCGCCAGAGACCGCCAGCAATGCCGAGGGCGCTTCCACGTCAATAACGCCCATCTGCCGCGCGCGCTCTGTGGTGGAAGGCGATTTGCTGTAACCAACGACGCGCTTGACCAGGCCGGCGCGTTTGAGCGCCAGCGCGAATGATCCGCCCATCAGGCCGCAGCCTATCAAACCTAACTGTTCAAACATGTGGTGCCACGGTTGCTCGCAGTTGCTTCATTATTGTTATCACCCCGGTTCCTTTGGTTCGCGGCCCAAAGTCGATACGCCGCCGCGCAGCCCTGGCGGAAGAATCCTCCGACAGCATCTCGCGCCTCGCGCATGATCTTTTTGACTCGCAACGCATCTTGTAAAAATAGTGTGAACGGGCCCTAGTCGCCAACAGGGTAGGTCCCCAGTACCTTGTAAAACGCACAAAGCTGCTGCAGGTCTTTGAGGGCGGCCGCCACATGGGCCTGTGAAGGATGACCCTGCAAATCGATGTAGAAAAAGTATTCCCACTGGCCCGAGCGTGCGGGACGTGACTCGAAACGTGTCATTGATACGCCATGGGTTTTCAGGGGAACCAGGATGTCGTGAACGGCGCCTGGCCGGTTGGGCACAGACACGATCAGGCTGACGCAATCCTTGCCCGAAGCCTGGGGTGCACCCAATACCTGGGGCAGGCAGATTACGGCAAAGCGGGTGCGGTTGAAGGCGTCGTCTTGTATCGCGTGGGCGGCGACGTGCAGGCCGAACTCGGAGCCAGCGCGCTCGCTGGCGATACCCGCCCAAGCCGGATTGCCGGCAGCCAGCCGAGCGCCTTCGGCATTGCTGGAGACGGCGCGCCGTTCGGTATGGGGCAAATGGGTACTCAGCCAGCCTTGGCACTGCGCCAGCGCCTGCGCATGCGCCAGAATCACCTCAATGTCATCGAGCGATCTCGACAAGCGCAACAGGTTATGGCGTACCAACAAACTGGTTTCACCGACCACATGCAAAGGGGAGTTCAAGAACAGATCGAGCGTTCGGGTGACCACGCCTTCGGTGTTGTTCTCCACGGGCACCACACCGAATTCGGCAGTTCCTGCAGTGGCGGCGCGAAACACTTCGTCAAAACTTGCGCAGGGCACATGTTCGATGGTGGAACCGAAAAACTGCACCGCTGCCTGCTCACTGAAAGTGCCTGTAGGCCCGAGATAAGCCACGCGCTGCGGAGCTTCGAGCGCCCGGCAAGCTGACATGACTTCGCGCCAAATATGGGAGATGCTGTCGCTTTTCAGCGGGCCGGGGTTGGCCGTCTTCAGGCCATGAATTACCTGCGCTTCGCGTTCCGGCCTGAACACCGGGGAGCCGTCCAAGCGTTTGATTTCGCCGACTTCGTTGGCCAACGCGGCGCGCTGATTCAGGAGTGTCAGCAATTGCTGGTCCACTGAATCAATTTGCTGACGAAGTTGCTGAAGATTTTGGGTCATAGCTCACGCGTTTCCGGGGCGGCAAGAATGCCGGCAGCGCGTCGGCATTCTGCCGCGCACAAAAGACAGCTCAAATTGCGGACAGCGCAGGTCATTTTTTGGCGGGCTTTGACGCCGGCGCTGCCGGGCCGACTATTTTTTCGACGGCGACATCGAACTGCTTTGCACGGGACTGGATGTCGGGTTGTGTTACTGACACCAGCTTTTTCACGAAGACATTGACCAGGTCGGGCGTGGCTGCCTTATATTTCTTGACGGCAGCAGACTCAAAGAAAGCAGCGAGCTGCTTGAGTTCCTCAAGGCTAAAGCGCTCCATGTAAGCCGGCACCAACGCTTCGCTGCTGACTTGGCTGACTTTAGCGCTGATGATCTTGTTCGCATCGACCGCAAATTTTGCCAGCTCCGCGTTGAACTCTTCCGTGGCTTTGGCTTGCCTGGCTTTTTGAACACGGCTATCAAATCGGGGCGCCCACCCGGCAACCATGTCTTGAGCCGTAGTGTTGACCAATTGCGCGACGAGGCCGTCAAGGTCGTCGCCCTGCTGCAAGGCGACGACCTTTGTGGCCCACTCCAGTTTCGGGTCAGTTTGAGCCTGACTGGTGGCTGTGAAGGCGCAGCTGCTGATAAGCAGTGCCGCAAGTATTTTTTGCATCAATTGAGTTCCGGGTTGGAGGGTTGGTTGTCTGAATCAATTTCAGCGTCGTTATCGTCCAGGCTGGCGTCATTTTCGACAATCCTCTGCAGGCCACTTAGCTGTGAGCCGGGATCCAGGCCGATCAGGGTGACGCCCTGTGTGGCGCGGCCCATTTCGCGGATTTCACTGACCCGGGTGCGAACCAGTACACCCTTGTCCGTAATCAGCATGATCTCATCGTCCGTATGGACCAGCGTGGCGGCGACGACCTTGCCATTGCGCTCACTTTGCTGGATGGCGATCATGCCCTTGGTGCCGCGACCATGACGCGTGTATTCCTGAATGGAAGTGCGTTTACCGTAGCCATGCTGCGTCGCTGTCAACACGCTTTGCTGTTCGTCTTCCGCGACCAGCATGGCGATCACGCCCTGGCCTTCATCAAGCATCATGCCGCGAACGCCCCTGGCATTGCGGCCCATGGGGCGAACATCGTTTTCATCAAATCGAACTGCTTTGCCGCCATCCGAAAAAAGCATCACGTCATGTTTGCCGTCGGTCAGCGCCGCGCCCACCAGGAAGTCGTTGTCGTCCAGGTCAACGGCAATGATGCCGGCCTTGCGCGGATTGCTGAAATCTTCCAGGGGGGTTTTTTTGACGGTGCCCATGCTGGTAGCCATGAATACGTACTGGTCAGCCGGGAAGCTGCGTTTTTCGCCGGTTAGGGGCAACACCACCGTGATTTTTTCCCCCTCCTGCAAGGGGAACATGTTGACGATGGGCCGGCCCCGGGAGCCGCGCGAGCCTGCCGGAACTTCCCACACCTTGAGCCAATAGAGCCGGCCCCGGTTGGAAAAGCTCAGGATGTAGTCATGCGTGTTGGCAATAAAAAGCTGGTCCACCCAGTCGTCTTCCTTGGTTGCCGTGGCCAGCTTGCCGCGACCACCGCGTTTTTGCGCCCGGTACTCGGACAGCGGCTGGCTCTTGATATAGCCGGTGTGTGACAGTGTGACTACCATGTCCGTTGGCGTGATCAGGTCTTCGGTGCTCAGGTCAAACGAGCTGTGCTCGATCTGGCTGCGGCGCGCGCCCAGCTTGGTCTGCCCGAACTCCTGTTTAATGACCGATAGGTCTTCGCCAATGATGGTCGAAACCCGTTCCGGGCGGGACAGAATGTCGAGCAGGTCATCAATTTCCGCCATGACCTCTTTGTATTCCGCAACGATCTTGTCCTGCTCAAGGCCGGTCAGGCGTTGCAGGCGCATCTGCAGGATTTCCTGCGCCTGTGTCTCGGAAAGGCGGTACAGGCCGTCGCCGCCCATGCCATATTCCTTTTCCAGGCCGTCCGGACGGTAGTCGTCGGCATTGACGACGCCGCCATCGGCGCGTGTACGCGTCAGCATCTCACGCACCAGGCTGCTGTCCCAAGGGCGGAGCATCAGTTCAGCCTTGGCGACGGGCGGTGTCGGCGCGTTTCGGATGATCGCAATAAAGTCGTCGATATTGGCCAGCGCAACTGCCAGGCCCTCGAGAACATGGCCGCGTTCGCGGGCCTTGCGCAGCGTGAACACCGTACGGCGCGTAACCACTTCGCGGCGATGCGAGAGAAAGACCTGAATCAGGTCTTTCAGGTTACACAGCTTGGGCTGACCGTTGATCAGCGCCACCATGTTAATGCCGAAGGTGTCCTGCAGCTGTGTCTGCTTGTACAGGTTGTTCAGCACAACTTCCGGCACCTCACCGCGCTTGAGCTCGATCACCAGGCGCATGCCGGACTTGTCGCTTTCGTCCTGGATGTGGCTAATGCCCTCGATTTTTTTCTCGTGGACCAGTTCGGCCATGCGTTCTTGCAAGGTTTTTTTGTTGACCTGATAAGGCAGCTCATCAACGATGATCGACTGGCGCTGGCCCTTGTCGATGTCTTCAAAATGGCTCCGCGCGCGCATGACCACTTTGCGGCGACCGGTGCGGTAACCGTCTTTGTCCCCATTGATGCCATAAATAATGCCGGCGGTGGGGAAGTCCGGCGCCGGGATGATTTCCATCAGCTCGTCGATGCTGGCTTGCGGGTTTTTCAGCAGGTGCAAGCAGGCGTCGACGACCTCGTTGAGGTTGTGCGGCGGGATGTTGGTGGCCATGCCCACCGCAATGCCACCGGAGCCGTTGATCAAGAGGTTGGGGATGCGCGAGGGCAGGACCAGCGGCTCTTTCTCGCTACCGTCGTAGTTGGGGCCGAAGTCGACCGTTTCCTTGTCGATGTCGGCCAGCATCTCCTGGGCAATCTTAGCCAGGCGGATCTCGGTGTAACGCATGGCGGCCGGGTTGTCGCCGTCGACGGATCCAAAGTTGCCCTGTCCATCGACGAGCATATGCCGTAGCGAAAAATCCTGCGCCATCCGGACGATCGCGTCGTAGACCGACTGGTCGCCGTGCGGGTGGTATTTGCCGATTACGTCGCCGACGATACGTGCTGACTTCTTATAAGGCCGGTTCCAGTCATTGTTGAGTTCATGCATCGCGAACAGCACCCGTCTGTGAACCGGCTTCAGGCCATCGCGTGCATCCGGCAAGGCGCGGCCTACGATCACGCTCATCGCGTAATCAAGGTAGCTGCGCCGCATTTCCTCTTCAAGACTGATGGGCAGGGTTTCTTTGGCAAACTGGGTCATGAGAGGCCTGAATTGGATTTGGCAATGCGCTTGAAAGCCAAGCCTAATGATTTTAAGGCCTGAGTTTAGGCCAGCTGCGGTGTGGCAAGCCCGCAACAAAATACCAAGGATTCTTGATTCTGTGTCGGACGAAGTCGACACCACGCTTGAAGCGCGAATGAGCTATGGCACAATAACTGTAACGCTTTGAGTGATGGTCACTCACGGCGTGTATTTAATCGCAGCGAGTCTGCGGCTTTTCTCTAGAGGAGAATCATGAAGAAACTCAACAAAGTGGCAATGTTGTTTGCTTCCGCAGCGCTTGCAACCGCCGCTGGTGCACAAACAATCGACAACTGGAAAAACGGCACGAACGAGCTGGTTTGGAAGAATGGCACCAATGAACTGTGCTGGCGCAATGCCTTCTGGACCCCCGCTACGGCCGCGCCAGGCTGTGACGGTGCAATCGTACCTGTTCCTGCACCGGCACCGGCACCTGCGCCTGCGCCTGCAGCAGTAGTTCCCCCTCCTGCCCCTCCTGCCCCTCCTGCAGTGGTTGCTCCTCCCGCAGCAACCAAAGTCACCTACGCCGCTGACGCTTTCTTCGATTTCGACAAGTCTGTCCTTAAGCCTGAAGGCAAAGCCAAGCTGGACGATCTGGTCGGCAAGATCAAAGACATTAACCTCGAAGTCATCATTGCTGTCGGTCACACCGACGCCATTGGTAGCGATTCTTACAATCAGAAGTTGTCGGTTCGCCGCTCTGAAGCTGTGAAAGCTTACCTGGTGTCTAAAGGCATCGAGAAAAACCGCGTTTACACAGAAGGCAAAGGCTCCAAGCAGCCAGTTGC
>JBKJZS010000134.1:0-9740 GCA_046714915.1 Polaromonas sp.
TGTATCACCACGGCGCAAGGTGCCGTAGACAAAAACATGGCGGCGGGTTGATGAAGGCGTCGGATCAGACATGGAATTGAGGCATGATTTCTGGCGCGGCTAAAAAGGCACATTCACACTAGCGGCGGGTGCGCGCTGGGAGTGCAGCCGTCAGCAGCAGCAGCCAGTCAGACACCCAGAAAGAACACAAGTTTAATGAACCGGATTGTGGCCTGCGCCTGCCTGGCGCTCAGCATGTCTCTGGTCGGCAGTTATGTCGCGCTGTCAAAACCGCTGGTCGCCGTTTTCCCGGTGTTCTTGCTCGCCTGGTTGCGTTTTGGCATTGGTGGGGCTGCCATGCTGCATTGGTTGAAAAGGCCCGCCGATGAAGCGCCGATGACACGGCAAACCCGGCAACTGGTCTTCCTGGAGTCATTTGTCGGCAATTTTATGTTTTCCGTCTGCATGCTGTTCGGAGTCAGCCTGACCAGCGCCGTGGCTGCCGGTGTCATCATGGCGTCCATTCCCGCAGCGGTGGCCGTGATGAGCTGGATCTTTCTGCGGGAACGGATCAGCTTTCGCGTCTGGTGCGCAGTCGCCTGCGCATTGATTGGTATCGGCCTGGTTTCGCTATCAAAACATGAGCTGTCTGCGCCCATAAATATTGGACTCACAGGGGATTTGACACAAAAACTCCCGTGGCTCGGCAATCTGCTGCTGGTGGGTGCCGTCCTGTGCGAGGCGGCTTACGCCGTGATCGGGAAAAAACTCATCGGCGCACTCAGCCCCAAGCGCATCACGGCGCTCATCAATCTTTGGGGCTTGGCCCTGATCACGCCACTTGGGGTCTGGATGGCTTGGGATTTTGACTTTGCTGGGGTGGCGACCTCGGGCTGGCTGTTGCTGCTGTTTTATTCACTGGCTGCCAGCGTGTGGACGGTCTGGCTCTGGATGACCGGGCTTAAAACCATCCCAGCCAGTCAGGCTGGCGTATTCACGGTCCTGCTACCCGTCAGCGCAGCAGCAACGGGCGTCATTTTTTTGGGCGAAACACTGAACAGCACGCAGATCGGCGCCTTTGCGATCGCCCTGACCGGCGTACTACTCGCCACCCTGCCACGACGGGGGCTGGACCAGCCTGATCGGGGCGTGCTGTCGCCTACTCGCGGAAAGTAACCGTGCCTCAGGACAGGCGGCTCAGGGCGAACGGTTCATACTTCACAGGCCGGATCAATAATGGCCGCTGACCCACGAAACATTGGTATGGATCAACCTCAGCGCTATGCATCGGTTTAAAGTACGACACACATTCCATACTAGGAGCCTAGCTATGTACCAGCGCATTCTTATTGCAACAGATGGATCCACCCTCTCTCGCAAAGCAGTCAACAGCGGTATCGAGCTGGCCGAGCTCACGGGCGCGCAAGTCGTCGCGTTCAATGTGATTCCGCACTATCCGGTCAGCTATTTTGAAGGCGGCATGAGCGTGCCTGTAACCGATGTGGCCAAAGTTGAAAAACAATGGGCGGAGAGTGCCCAGGCCATTGTTGAGGGTGTGAAAGCCAGCGCCGCGGCCAGAGGCGTGAAGGCCAAGGCAGTGACCACCCGGTCAGATTTAATCGCTGAGTCCATCGTTGCAGCCGCCAAAAAGCACAAGTGCGACCTCATTGTGATGGCCTCACATGGGCGCCGCGGCCTCAAGCGCCTGCTACTGGGCAGCGAAACCACTCATGTATTGACGCATTCCCATGTTCCGGTTCTGGTTTTGAGGTAATACAGCCTCCTTCCCACACCCCGTAAGCGCAAGTAGCTCCTGAATAGATAGCACCTTAGAAACGGTTCAGGCGAACAGGCCCTTGAATTGCTCACGCAGCATGTTCTTCTGGACTTTTCCCATGGTGTTTCGCGGCAGTTCGCTGACCACAAAACACTGCTTGGGAATCTTGAAATTGGCCAGCTTCGACTTGAGAGCGGCCACGATCTGGCCCGGATCCAGCGCGAAACCCGGTTTTGAGATGACGACGGCCACGCCTACTTCACCGAAGTCCGGATGTGGCACACCCACCAGGGCACTTTCTGCCACACCCGGCAGGTCGTTGATATAGCCCTCAATCTCGGCCGGGTAGACGTTGTACCCGCCGCTGATGATGAGGTCTTTGCTGCGTCCGACGATGGTGATGTAGCCTCGTTCATCGATCTTGCCGACATCACCGGTTTTAAAATAACCGTCGGCGGTGAATTCTTCTTTTGTTTTCTCCGGCATACACCAGTAGCCTTTGAACACGTTCGGCCCTTTGACCTGAATCCCTCCTATCTCGCCGGCTGGCAAGGGCTGACCCGCATCGTCCTGCACGCGCAGACTCACACCGGGCAAGGCAAAACCGACGGTCCCGCCCCTCCGTTCGCCCTCGTAGGGGTTGGAGGCCAGCATGGCGGTTTCGCTCATGCCATAACGCTCGAGAATGGTGTGTCCGGTGCGCTCCTGCCACTCGGTGAAGGTTTCAATCAGCAGCGGCGCCGAACCCGCCACGAACAGGCGCATGTTGCGGCAGGCCTCGCGTGTCAAACCCGGCTCGGCCAGCAGGCGCACGTACAGCGTGGGAACGCCCATGAACACCGTGGCCTCCGGCAGCTTCTGCACCACCCGCTTGGGATCGAACCTGGACAGCCAGATCATCTTGCTGCCATTGATCAGCGCGCCGTGGATAGCCACAAACAGGCCGTGCACATGGAAGATAGGCAGCGCATGGATCAGCACATCGCCCGGCTTCCAGCCCCAGAAGTCCTTGAGCACCAGCGCATTGCTGAGCATGTTGCCGTGCGACAGCATGGCGCCTTTGCTGCGGCCGGTGGTGCCGCTGGTGTAAAGGATCGCAGCCAGATCGTCCGCGCTGCGGTGGGCCACCTCGTGCCGGTCGCTGCCCGCGGGCAATGCAGCGGCGCGCTCCAGCAGCGAACCGGTACGGTCATCGTCCAGCGTGAAGACGTTTTTGGTGCCAGCCTTGAAGGAAATCTTGCTGATCCAGCCGAAGTTTTTTCGGCTGCACACGACCACCGCCGGCTCAGCATTGCCGATGAAATACTCGATTTCGGCACTCTGGTAGGCGGTGTTGAGCGGTAAAAAAACATAACCCGCCCGCAGCGTGGCGAGATACAGCATCATCGCCTCGACCGATTTCTCAACCTGCACCGCAACACGTGCGCCTTCCGGCAGGTCCAGCGACTTAAGCAGGTTGGCCATCATGGCGGTGGCCCGGTCGAGGTCGCGCCAGGAGTAGTTCAAGCCCGCGTCGGTCTCCAGCGCCACCGCGTCAAGGTCTTTGGGGAAGGCTGCGCGCAGGGCGGCAAACAGGTTGCTGTTTTTCATCGGAGAGTTACCTGGAAATCGGAAAGTAAGAGGTCGCGCCCTTAAAACTGCGGCGAACGTTTTTCAATAAAAGCTGCAACACCTTCGCGGTGCTCGGTGGAGTCTGCATAGGCGTAGGCATTTGCTACTAAATCAGTAGCTGCTTGCGCCCGTCCTTCATGGGCCAGAGCCCTAAAAGACTGTTTATTCAGGCGTGCCGTTCGGGGCGCAAGCCGCGCCACCCGGCCCGCCGTCGCAGAGGCTTCAACAGCCACTTCGTCGTCCGCCAGCACGCGATTGAGAAAACCGCGCTGAAGCAGCGTGGGCGCGTCCAGCACCGCCGCAGCGAGCAGCATCTCGCGCACAGTCAGCGCACCCGCGGCACGCATTACCAGCGCCGCTTCGCGTGGCGCCATCGGAAAACCCAGCTTCGCAATCGGCGCGCCAAACTTTGCCGAGACGCCGGCAAAACGCAGGTCGCAGCAGCTGGCAATCTCCATGCCGGCACCCATACAGGCGCCCTCTATGTGAGCCACGAGAGGAATGTCGCAATCAAGCATGGCCTGCAGGCCACCCCAAACCTCGTTTTCATGGAAATTGCGCAGAGACGTTTCGGCAAAGCGGAACTCCGGGTACTCGGAGATGTCACCCCCAGCACAGAAGTTGGCACCTTCCCCGCGCAACAAAACACAGCGGACATCGCTGCGCCCCTGGAGGTCGGCAAAAACCTCGCGCAGCGCTCGCCACATGACGCGCGACATCGCGTTGAGCTTGCCCGGATGCGACAGAGTGACCTGCGCGACAGGGCCATCCATAGCCAACAGAACCTGTCCCGTCATGCACAGACTCTCAGTCGCCGCCTTGCCGCCTCAGGGTGACCGACACCCTCCGCCGGGGGGGGCGCTGTACACGCAGTGACGAGCACAGGGGCCGAAGAACGCAGCGAAGGGCCGCCCCGAGCAAGTTCAGCCCCCTCGAGGGGCAGCGAAGTACACGCAGTGACGAGCACGGGGGCCATCTCAATCAAGCTTGGCGCCAGAAGCCTTCACCACCTGGGCCCATTTCTTGACCTCCGCGCTGATGAAGCTCGCAAACTGCGGGCCGGCAAGATTGGAGAACTCGGCGCCCTGCCGAGCCCAGACGGCTTTGGCCTCGTCGGTGCCGCAGGCCTTGCGAATCTCCTCAATGGCGCGGGCCTGTAAATCGCCAGGCATGCCCTTGGGCCCCCAGACACCGTACCAGGTCGTCACGTTGTATTCCGGCAAACCCATCTCTGCGGCGCTGGGCACGTCCGGTATCACCGGGTTACGCTTGTTGCCCGAAACCATCAGCGCCTTGATGCGGCCACCCGCGATATGGCTCGCTGAAGAACCCAGGCCGTCAAACATCATTTCGACGTCGCCGGCAATCAGACCCTGCAAGGCCGGGCCAGCACCGCGGTAGGGAATGTGTGTGATGAAGGTGTTGGTCTGCTGTTTGAACAGCTCGCCCGCCAGATGGTGCGAGGTACCGCTGCCTGCAGAACCATAGTTGAGTCTGGCCGGGTTTTTGCGGGCGTACTCCAGAAACTCCTTGAAGCTGGTCGCGCGCATTTTCTGCGGATTGACCACAACCACCTGCGGCACGCTGGCCACCAGGATCAGGGGAACCAGGTCTTTCTCCAGGTCGTAGTCGAGCTTGGGGTACATGCTGGGCGCAATGGTGTGGTGCACCGCGCCCATGAACAGGGTGTAACCGTCGGGTTGCGCCTTGGCCGCGATGCTGGCGCCCAGGGTACCGCCCGCACCACCACGGTTGTCAATGATCAGTGGCTTGCCCGTCAGTCGCGCGAATTGTGCCGACATGGGACGAGCGAAAGCGTCGGTGCCGCCACCGGCCGGAAAAGGCACGATCATGGTCACGGGCTTGCTGGGCCAGCCTGATTGGGCGTAGCTACCCATGGAAAACGCAGCCAGGCCTGCGGCCGCCGTTCGCAACACATCGCGTCGGGACGCGTTGTTGTCAAAGCTTGATGTCATGTCTGTCTCCTGTCGTTATTGACTCAAAAATACCAAGTACACCTATTAAATATACAAATCTTCGATGCCCCCCGCTACCGGGATTTTCCCCTGTGAGAGCAGCGCACGGTGCTTGTCCAGACGCTTGAGGTCATAGAGGTAATTGACCATCAGGCCGCAGGACTGCTTGAGCCCTTTGGGGGAAGGATCTCCCATCCAGTTGAGCCGCTCCACGCGGGCGCCGTTGCCCAGATGAAAACGCGCGACGGAATCCAGCGGCTTGCCTTCGTCAAGCTCCCGGCCCAGGTAATGCGCCGCGCAGCGCAGCAACGCGCGGCGCACCGGTGACTTCTCGGTCAAAGCCGGTGCATTGTCGGCGGCGGTGAGGAAATGCTGCGCCGTCGGTGGCTCAAAGCCCACCGCCCTGCCCAGCAAAGTACGCTCTTTCTCGTCGAGCTGCTCAAGCATGGCAGTGGCGTTTTTACCCAGCCAGTGGCGAAAGCCAGGAATCGGCGACAGGGTGGCAAAACTTTTGAGTCGGGGAAATTCGGCTCGCAGCGTTTCCACCACACGCTTGATCAACGAGTCGCCAAAACTCACGCCGCGCAAGCCTGTCTGCGTGTTGCTGATCGAGTAAAAAATAGCCGTGGTCGCCTTGTCCAGATTTGCGGGCGCCGCCGCCTCATCGAGCAGCGGCGCGATACCCGACGCCATCTCGTCCATCAGCGCCACCTCTACAAAAATCAGCGGCTCATCCGGCATGCGGGGATGGAAAAATCCGTAGCAGCGGCGGTCGCTGTCCAGACGGTTTTTGACATCGGCCCAGCTCTTGATGTCATGCACCGCCTCGTACCTGATCAGCTTTTCAATCAGCGATGCGGGGGAGTCCCAGCTGATGCGGTGCAGGTCCAGAAACCCGACGTCAAACCAGGTCGAAAACATATACTCCATCTCGACATCGAGCGCCTGCAAACGCTTGTCGGCCTTGAGGTGGGGCAACATGTCGGCACGCATATCCACCAGAAAACGAAACCCCTCGGGAAATGCACTGAAACGCTGCAACAGCCGCCGCCGGGGCGACACGGTCGCGCGGCGGTAACGCACCTCGGCCACAGCCTCATCGGGCGTTCCGACCGCAGCGGCAAACTGTGCCTGCGCCAGCTTGACCTTTTGCGCGTCCGCTACAAACTGCTCACTCATCAGCAGCCACATGTCGCGCCTCTCATTCAGTGAGGCCCCGGCATACCAGCCAGCGACACCCCGGGCTCGGCGCCCGCCCTCGACCTCGCTGACCTGCGGGTCCACGATCGCCCTGAGCTCCTCCAGCGTGCGACGCAAAACGCGCGGTGACAAGGCTTCCTCTTTTTGCCGCAAGGTGGCGGCTAGGCGCTCACGGGTGGAACGTACTGCGGGCAAGGCATCAGTCGCTGTCTTTTTGGAAGCACCTGAGGCGGCATCGGCGGCGGCTACAGCGGGTTTTTGGGTGTCTTTTTTGTCTGCCGAGAAACGCGACACGCTGCGGTTGAGCCAATCGGTAGCGCTCATGCGGCCACCCTGGAGTGCTGGCTACGGGCCATTTCGCGCAGCGCTTCGCGCTGGCGGGTCAGGTGGGTGCGCATCGCCGCGTCCGCGCCTTCGCTGTCACGGGCCTTGAGGGCGGCAAACACTGCCATGTGTTCGGACAGGCTCTGCGCCAGCCGGCCAGGCGCGTGAAGCTGCTGCAAGCGCGCCAGCTTGAGGATTTTGCGCAAGTCTGCAATCGCCATGGCGAGCCAGCGGTTATCGGCCAGTGCGATGATGGCTTCGTGAATCGCGAAATTGGTGTCGTAGTAGTCGTTGATGCGCCCCAACCGCGCGTGATTGTTCAAGCGATCATGAAGAGTTGTCAACGCCGCCAGGTCGGCGTCGGTAGCGTTGCGCGCCGCTTCATAAGCACAGCGCCCCTCCAGCAGGGCAATCACCGGAAAAATATCGTCCAGATCCTTCTCGGTCACCTCGCTGACGAAGCAGCCGCGCCTTGGTTCATGGCGCAGCAGGCCCTCGGCGGTCAGCACCTTGAGTGCCTCGCGCAGCGGTGTGCGCGAGATCTGCAGGCGCTCGCACAGAACCAGCTCATCCAGGAAACTGCCGGACGCAAACATACCCGCAAAAATCTGCTGCCGCAAGGTGGCGGCGACTTCCTGGTGCAATGAATTCTGGACAAGTCGCATGGTGTGAAGCTCCGGTGATGTCAGGGTGTGCGGAGTGGCTGGCGTATCTTGATGGGCGATCCGGCTTTCCGCGTCTCGTCAACAAACTGCCTTTTCAGGTTTTGCCGCCATAATTTTCTGTAATTCTGCGTAATTATTAAGTCGTAAATCTCTGGATGCAAGCGCTTTCAGACGCACAACTCCAAGTAAAAACCCGTGGTTTCAGGCTTCATCCAATCAAGGCCTCGGTCTGCGTAAGACAAATGACATCCCGACAAATGCTATTGAAAAGATAGCTTTCAGCGTCTGTTTGGCAAGGGTTAGCCTTGTTTATCAGGCTGCTTTTCCGCCCACCCCCAGAGCCATGCTCCGGCCACAACCATCGGCACGCAGAGCCACTGCCCCATGCTCATGCCCAGCGCCAGCACGCCCAGAAAATCGTCGGGCTCACGGAAGAACTCGGCGATAAACCGAAACACGCCGTATCCAGCCAGGAAAGCCGCTGACACTTGGCCTGTTTTGCGCGGCTTGCGGGCATACAGCCACAGCAGCACGAAAAGCAGCAATCCCTCCATCAGGAACTGATAGACCTGCGACGGATGGCGCGGCAGCAGGGAGCCGCTGCTTCTGAACGCCATGCCCCAGGGCAGATCCGGGCTGCTGAAACGCCCCCACAACTCACCATTGATGAAGTTGCCAACCCGCCCTGCCGCCAGCCCCGTCGGCACGCAAGGCGCGATCAAATCCATAACCTGCAGCCAGGGTTTTTTGCGGGTGCGGGCAAACCAGATCTGCGACACCAGCACGCCCAGCATGCCGCCGTGAAAACTCATGCCACCCTGCCACACCGCCAAAATCTCCAGCGGATGCGCCAGGTAATAACCAGGCTTGTAGAACAGGCAGTAACCGAGGCGCCCGCCCAGCACGACGCCCATCACGCCGAGAAAAAGGATGTCTTCAATGTCCTTGCGGCTCCAGGCGGCCTCACCCGTCATCGACGCATAAGGCTCATGCCGCAGGCGGCGCAGCCCAAGAAACAGGAACAGACCAAAAGCGGCAAGATAGGTCAGGCCGTACCAGTGAATGGCCAACGGGCCCAACTGCAGGGCGACAGGGTCGATGGTGGGGTGAATCAGCATGCGGCTTATTGTGCCAGTGCACGCAAGAGCGAAGCCTGTTCAGCGCGCCAGCGCCAGCGCAAACTCCACAAACCTGCGGGCAGGGGCTCGCCACACCTGCAGGCCAGACCAGGCTGGTCGCGCACACCGGTACGCGCCGGCTTTTTTGCCAACCACGCTGCGGTTCACGACACGGGGCTGCTGAAACTGCTTGACACACGCTGTCACCCTTACCCCGCCTGACTCCACGGGGAAAGATTGGCAATGGTCTGCATCTGGATCGGTTGCCGCACGACCCACGGCGACTGAGCAGCTGCGTTGTACATACCGAGAATCGCTTCGTACAGCGAAGATAGAAATTCGACGCGGGAAAATCACCCGTGGCTTGGCCTGCACAGCACGGCGGGAATTTCCTATCCCTCGCGTCCTCGATACCGGCCTGCTGTCTGCCGGCGCTTTGCGTGCAGGCGCCGCCGCGCTGGACGCCAACGACCGCCTTGTCTACAACCTGACTACCGGTGCGCTGGCGTACGACTCCGATGGCAATGGCGCAAGGGCAGCCCTCCACTTCGTGACATCGATGGGCGTGACCGCACCCTGTCAGAGGCCGCCTTTGTAGTGATCTGAAGTCGGCGATCCGTGGAGACGATCGCCGGCGCTGGTGTTGGCTAGTTCAGCGTCTTGATCGCCGCGGAAAACAGCTGATTCTGATTTCTCAGGTAGGCCGCATATTCATCCGGCCCCAATACCTTGATCTGAGCCCCAAAGTTGCTGAGATTGGTCGCAATTTGCTCGTTGTATTTCTCCGCAACCTTCTTCACGGCTTCATACAACGCATTCACCACCTCCTTGGGCGTGCCCTTGGGTGCGGATATGCCATACAGCAACGGGCTGCCGACGTTGTAGCCCATTTCTTTCAAGGTAGGCACATCCGGATAGGCCTTCAGCCGGGTGTCTCCGAACACCGCCAGCGGCCGCAGCGTGCCTGCCTTGATATGCGCCTGGGCCGGACCGATCGCGGTTCCTGGCGAACTGCAGACCAACGTGTAGCCGTCCGCTTTGCTGGCAGCCACCTGGCCCGCGCCGACGCCGCCGCCAGCGCCCGGCTTGA
>JBKJZS010000135.1:0-2410 GCA_046714915.1 Polaromonas sp.
ACCTTTCTTCCAACCAGTCCGAGCGTGCGCGAGAAGGCTTGCAATCCTGCATCGCTGATGCGCAGCGTATGCAATCCCGGCACCGACGCCTGCCCGCGCAGTTTCATGATTTGCAATTTCCGCACCACGGAATTTCTCTCTGCCACCTGAGACAGCCAGAACAGGCCATCGACGATGGTGAACAGCGGGTTGTCGCGAATCTCGTCCTGGGCATATTCGCCGACCAGAAAGGTCGTGGCTTCCCAACTGCTTAGAAACTGGGCCAGGCGCTGGATGAACGATTGCATCTCGATTTCGCTGGAGCCGGCCAGCGCTGTGCGCACCACGGTGCGAAACGAATCCACCACCACCACGCCCGGCTTGATCGTCGTCACCTGTTTGATGATTTCATCAAGGACCGCATTCAAATCTTTCCCCAGCACCACCTCGCTCAGGTTGATGAAGCGGATCGCCTTGCCCAGCTTGGCATCGTCGAAGAAAGAAAACTGTTGCTGATAGCGCAGCATTTTGATGGCCGATTCACCGAGAACGGTGAAATAGAGCGCCGGTTTTCTGACGGTCGCATTGGCGAAAACGAGTTGGTGCGCCATCGTGGTTTTGCCGCAACCAGGCGTGCCAGCGATGATGTTGAAAGAAAATTCCGGGATGCCGCCGCCC
The DNA here is from genome assembly GCA_046714915.1 of Polaromonas sp. Lineage (GTDB taxonomy): Bacteria > Pseudomonadota > Gammaproteobacteria > Burkholderiales > Burkholderiaceae_C > Polaromonas. The sequence goes on from JBKJZS010000135.1 coordinate 658, forward strand.
ATGATTTCGTCGAGCCCGCGCACGCCGGTTGGCAGTTTTCGGATCGTCACCCTGGCTGGTTTGGTCGTGACTTTTTTCATCGGTTTATTGTTAGCCGCGTCATTTTGATTTTTCATGTTTATCTCACTTACTGAAATTTAAATCGTTGAGAGACAGTTTTGGCCAGACTTCTTGTACCAACTGCAGCGTTAATTTTTCGCCGATGAAAGCCACCAGCAGTCCGAACAACTGGGCGAGCAAAACCACCCGCCCCTCTAAAAATTCGTCCGGGTCAATTTGTTTAGCCAGTTCGTCCAGGCCCTGCAGCGAGCCATCGGGTTTGACTTGCACCTTTTCCAGCCACAGGACCTTTTTGCTGGCAAGCACAAGTGCCCGAGAAAGGAGCGCAGAAAAACCAGCGCTTCCCATCAGGTTCGTCAGCGTCGGACGCAGCTTGGCGATGACCGAAAAGGCCACTGGTGAATGGGTAGTGGAGGATTTATTCCCCTGCGTCTCATGAGCAATCAGACGCTTGGCGAAATCATGCATTTGTGAATTGGCTCGGGTCATTGGGATATTGAGGGAGCGCAGGTCTGTGGCGTGCCTGGCGCAGCGTCGCGCCGCTTCGCTAACTGTTCATCGGGGACGGACTCGCCCGCACGCGAGACGCACGCCATTCTCGGGACTTTTTGCTCGCGGCTTTGTATTTGCATTCGATTTTCTAGGTTGCCGGGGCGCCGATGGCAGTGATCAGGACGGGCGCGCTTCTCGTTACGAATGTCGAGCAGGACAGTGTACGCCTCGATTTTGCAAAGTCGGGGGTTCCGCGGCGTTTCCAGGCGCTACTCCAGCTGGTGAAAAACCGTTTCGGTTTATGCTTTCAGCCATGAAACTCTACAACTACTTCCGCTCTTCGGCCTCCTTCCGGGTGCGCATTGCGCTGCAGCTCAAGGGCCTGGGTTATGACTACATTCCAGTGCACCTGGTCAAAGGGGAGCACAAAACGGAAGCTTATTCCTCGATGTCGGCTGACATGCTGGTGCCCCTGCTGGAGACGGACGGCGAGCGCCTGTCGCAGTCGATGGCCATCATTGAGTACCTCGACGAAACCCATCCGGCGCCGGCGCTGCTTCCGGCCGATGCGCTGGGCCGTGCCAAAGTGCGCGCCCTGGCGCAGTCGATTGCCTGTGAGATCCACCCGCTGAACAATCTGCGCGTGCTCAAGTACCTGGTGCGGGAGCTCAAGGTCGATGAAGTGGCTAAAAATACCTGGTACCGGCACTGGGTGCGCGGGGGACTGGAAGCCTTTGAGCGGCAGTTGACCCGGTTGCCCGCTTCGACTTACTGTTATGGCGATACGCCGACCCTGGCGGACTGCTGCCTGGTACCGCAGATCTACAACGCCAAACGGTTTGACCTGAGTTTTGAGGGATTGCCGCGCACCATGGCGGCCTTCGAGGCCTGCATGGCGCTGCCGGCTTTCCAGAAAGCCCAGCCTTCCGCCTGTCCGGACAACGAAGCCTAAAATGTGGCCCTCACGCTCCCCACTTCGTGTGCTTCGCTGCCCCCCGAGGGGGCTAATTTTCCTAGGGGCGGTCCGTCGGAAAATTGTCTTGCGGACTAGTGCAGTGTTGCACTCTATCTGGCACTTAAAACCGCGTCTTTTCGCCCAGGGCGTTGTTGCAAATCCGCGCGATACCTACGGGTATCGCTGTGGTTTGCGCCCTAGCCCTGAGCAAAAATCCATCGGTTTTAAATGTGCCATCAAGAATGC
>JBKJZS010000136.1:0-1626 GCA_046714915.1 Polaromonas sp.
GGGTATTGCGGGTACTCGTGCATGGTGCCGGTGCGCTCCAGCCGCTGCTGGTCGCGCAGCTTGACGCGGCACAGGTTCAGCACGGCATCCTGCATCGGGGCCAGCACTTTCTGGCCGCGTCCCGTGCTATTGCGCTGGTAGAGGGCCGCGACAATGCCCAGCGCCAGATGCACGCCGGTGCCGCTGTCGCCGATCTGGGCGCCGGTGACCATCGGTGGGCCGTCGTCGAAGCCCGTGGTCGAGGCCGAACCGCCGACACACTGGGCAACGTTTTCGTAGACCTTGCAGTGTTCGTAAGGCCCGGGGCCGAAGCCCTTGACCGATGCCACGATCATGCGCGGGTTGAGCTGCTGGATGTGTTCCCAGGTGATGCCCATGCGATCCAGCGCGCCCGGCGCAAAGTTCTCAACCAGCACGTCGCACTGCTTGATGAGCGTGTCCAGGACCTGCTTGCCTTTCGGGGTCTTGGTGTCCAGCGTGATCGAGCGCTTGTTGTGGTTCAGCATTGTGAAATACAGGCTGTCCGCCCCTGGGATGTCGCGCAACTGCGCACGCGTCGCGTCTCCTTCGCCGGCGCGCTCTACCTTGATGACGTCGGCGCCGAACCAGGCCAGCAGTTGCGTGCAGGTAGGCCCCGACTGGACGTGGGTGAAATCAAGGATGCGGACCCCGTCTAACGCTTTGCTCATGAAAAATCCTGCTGGGAGGGTGAATGGGTTACTCGTACACGGTTTGAGCCATGGCGCCGGGCGTCATAGCGGCCGGTTCAATCCCCTATGTTAATCACCGCGCCCGTGACGTGTCTTTGCCGACAGGCTCATGGGGGATTGGCTTGCGTGGCAAGCTGGCTTTCAAGTTCCGTCAGGCGTTTGCGCAGGCTGCGTTCCTCGGCGAAGCGGCTGGTTTCGTCGCGGATGGCCGCAACAATGGCCGACACCTTCTGGTCCGGCGAATGCAGCAAGGCCACCGTGAACGCGATGGACCGTGCGCTTCCATCCTTGTGCACCGCCGGCACCCGCAGCACGTCGTTGCCGTACTTCGTTTGTCCCGTTGCCATGGTCTTGTGGTAACCGTCCCAGTGGCGCTGCTGCTGGCGCTGCGGAATGATGATGTCGAGCGACTGGCCCAGTGCCTCGCTTTCCGTATAGCCGAACATGCGCTGCGCTGCCGGGTTCCACAAGGTAATGGCACCGCTGGCGTCAGCGGCCACGATGGCATCGCCGATGGCTTCCACGAGCTGCTTGTAGTCAATTGCTGATTGCATGGGTCTACTCCTGGTGCTGGCAAATAAGCTGGCTTGGTCCTCAAACAAAGACGGCGCTCAACCTGAACGCCGTCTTTGCGAGCCGTCAAGACCGGTGAGTCCAATGACTGCGGTCAAACCGCTTTTGCAGTGTGCATGGCCGCGATCTGGTCCTTGCTGTAGCCGAGTTCGGCCAGAACTTCATCGGTGTGCTCGCCCAGCAGGGGAGAGCCGGTGATCTCGGGCTTGAGGTCGGAGAACTTGATCGGGCTGCCGACGGTGAAGTAGCTGCCGCGCTCCTTGTGGGGCACTTCGACAATAGAGCCGCTCGCGCGCAGGGAAGGGTCGTTCAACAGTTCTTTCATGGACAGAACCGGTGCGCA
>JBKJZS010000137.1:0-1128 GCA_046714915.1 Polaromonas sp.
CAATTACCCGGCAACAACGAGGCCGCGGTTTTCTTCGTTCGCGATAACGGCGCCGGCTTTGACATGGCTTACGTGGACAAACTGTTCGGTACATTTCAGCGCCTGCATTCGTCGGACGAGTTTGCCGGCACGGGCATTGGTCTGGCGACCTCGCACAGAATCATTGCCCGTCACGCCGGCCGTATTTGGGCTGAAGGGGCTGTGGGGCAAGGCGCAACATTCTTCTTCACGCTCCCTTCGACCTCCCGGCAACACCCGCCCAGCGAAAGCCACATTGACCCGCCCGACAACAGGAGCGAGCCATGAACCCGCTGCAGAACCGGCGCATTTTGCTGATCGACGACATGCCTTCGATCCATGAGGACTTCCGCAAGATCCTGGCGGCCAGGCCGACGACGCGCGAGCTTGACGAGGTTGAGGCGGCCCTGTTCGGCCAAGCCGCACCGGCCTCCTGCAACGACTTCGAGCTGGACTCGGCCTACCAGGGACTCGAAGGGGTGGCCAAGGTCGAGGCCGCGGTTCAGGCCAGCCGCCCCTATGCCATGGCCTTTGTGGACATGCGCATGCCCCCGGGCTGGGATGGCGTGGAGACGATCGAGCGGCTCTGGCGCGTCGACCCGCGGGTGCAGATCGTGATCTGCACGGCCTACTCCGACCACTCCTGGGAGGACATGCTGGAGCGGCTGGACGTGCAGGACCGCCTGCTCATCCTCAAGAAGCCCTTCGACATGGCCGAGATCAGCCAGTTGGCCAGGACACTGACAGCCAAGTGGGAGCTGGCGCGGCAGGCGGCGCGGCAGATAAACAACCTGGAAGAGGCCGTGCAGTAGCGCAACAAGGCTTTGCATGCCAGCGAATCACAATTGCGCCAGATCACGGACACCGTGCCGGCCTTGATTGCCTACGTCGACGCGCAGCAGCGCTTTCAGTTTCACAACCTGGCCTACGAAGAAGACTTTGGTCTGAAGTACGAGCAAATCCACGGCCGGACCCTGCGCGACATGATGGGCGACGAGTTTTACGAGCAGGAGCGCAGCAAGGTCGAAGAAGTCATGTCGGGCTACTCGGAGCAGTATGACCGCGTGCAGAAAACCGCGAATGGCCAGCTGCGCGACTATGTCATGAAGT
>JBKJZS010000138.1:0-2096 GCA_046714915.1 Polaromonas sp.
CCTTCGACGGTGCTCAGGACAGGCGGCTCAGGGCGAACGGTTCATACTTCACAAGGCCGGATCAATAAGCCTGCCGAAGCCCTTCGACAGGCTCAGGGCGAACGGTTAAAACTTCGCTCTGCAGGGCTATTGCGCCAACGCTTCCAGCAGCCGGGCGTGAATGCCGCCAAAACCACCATTGCTCATGCACAGCAAATGGTCGCCGGCTCGGCTCGCCGCCTTGACCTGAGCCACCAGTGCATCAATGCTGTCAGCGACCTGGGCGCGCTTGCCCATGGGCGCCAGCGCGGCTCTAGCATCCCAGTCCAGCCCGCCGGCGTGGCAAAAAGCCAGGTCGGCCTGCTCCAGGCTCCACGGCAGCTGCGCGGTCATGGCGCCCAGCTTCATGGTGTTGCTGCGCGGCTCGAAGATGGCCAGGATGCGTTCGCCGCTTTTCCCTGCTGCATTCAACTGGCGGCGCAGACCGTCCACCGTGGTGTGGATGGCGGTTGGGTGATGGGCAAAGTCGTCATAGACGGTGATGCTGCCGCCGCTACGGTCCACCACGCCGCGCACTTCCATGCGGCGCTTGACGTTCTGGAATTCGGCCAGGGCGCGGGCGGCCAGCTCAGGCGCCACGCCCACATGTTCAGCAGCGGCAATGGCGGCCAGGGCATTGAGCTGGTTGTGTACGCCGTTGAGGCCCCACTGCACCTGGCCCACGCTTTGGCCGGCTTTGAGTACCTTGAAGTCGTGCGGTTCTCCTTGGGCGGTGAATCCGTTCATATTCCGTGGCCCATTTCCGAAGAGTACTTGCTCACTCCAGAAACCTTGGGCCAGCACGCGTTGCAGGCTGTATACGCCGGCATTGACGACCAGGCGGCCTTGCGAGGGCACCGTACGCACCAGGTGGTGGAACTGCCGCTCGATCGCGGCCAGATCGTCAAAAATGTCGGCGTGGTCAAACTCGAGGTTGTTCAAAATGGCGGTGCGCGGCCGGTAATGAACAAACTTGCTGCGCTTGTCGAAAAACGCGGTGTCGTATTCGTCGGCCTCAATCACGAAGGTGTTGCCGGCGCCCAGTCGGGCCGACACACCAAAGTTGAGGGGTACGCCGCCGACCAGAAAACCCGGCTGCAGGCCCGCGTGTTCAAGTATCCAGGCCAGCATTGCTGTGGTGGTGGTCTTGCCGTGGGTGCCCGCCACAGCCAGCACATGGCGCGGGCCGGTCGCGTGGTGCGTGGGGTGGTGCAGCACATGCGCGGCCAGCCACTGTGGTCCGCTGGTGTAGGGCAGGCCGGCATTGAGGATGGCTTCCATCAGCGGATACTTCGGGATTCCGTTGGCGTCGTGGACGCGGGACACGACATTGCCGACCACAAACACATCCGGCTCAAATGCCAGCTGCTCGGCGCCATAGCCCTCCACCAGTTCAATGCCCAGCGCGCGCAGCTGGTCGCTCATGGGTGGATAAACGCTGGTGTCGCAACCGGTGACGGTGTGCCCCGCTTCGTGCGCCAGCGCGGCCAAGCCGCCCATGAAAGTGCCGCAGATCCCCAGAATATGTATGTGCATGCAGGTATTTTAGGAGCCATACGCTCCGCCACCAGCGGCGCCACTGTTTGAGGCAGTTCTTGTGACGAAATCAGCCCTTAACCCTTATATAACATGCACTGACAGCTATGAATTTGATAGTGATTTTAAGTGTGGGACGATTGGCGCGCCGGGCGCAGTGCCGGCGTCAGGGCAGCGCCTGCAACTTTATCGGCGTCGGGCAAGTCAATCCATGCAAAATCATGGTGTCACCCATCGCCGAGACCAATGCCGTGAACCCGCATACCCTGAAACTGGAAATCGCCGCCACCGCCGCTGCGCTGGTGGTCGAAGAGGGACTGGAATACGGCCCCGCCAAACGCCGCGCCGTCAAACAGATGGACCTGCCCAGCCGCAGCGAGTTGCCCGGCAATGACGAGGTCGAAGACGCGGTGCGCGAGTACATTGCGCTGTTTTGCGCCGACACCCAGCCTGCTGAACTGGCCGCGCTGCGGGAGCTGGCGCTGACCTGGATGGAACGCATGGCGCCATTTCGCCCTTACCTGGGCGGTGCCGTCTGGCAC
>JBKJZS010000139.1:0-16617 GCA_046714915.1 Polaromonas sp.
CGGTGATGGTCAGCGTGGGCGAACAGGGCCAGGGCACCGAGGCCATCTTCGCCCAGATTGCGGCCGATGCGGTGGGCGTGCCCATGAGCCAGGTGCGGCTGGTCACCGGCGACACCGAGACCGTGCCCTATGGCGGCGGCACCTGGGCCTCGCGCGGCGCGGGTATTGGCGGCGAGGCCGTGCTGCAAGCCGGGCTGGCTTTGCGTGCGAATATTCTGAAAGTGGCCGAGGCTATTTTGAAGCGCGATGTGCAGACGCTCGCGCTGCTGGAAGGCGTGGTGACCGACGCCACCACCGGCGAGGCCTTGCTGCCCTTGCATGAACTGGGCCGCATCGCCTACTACCGACCCGACACCCTGCCGGCCGGCTTTACGTCAGAGCTGATGGTCACTCGCCACTACGCCCAGCGTGACTACCCTTTCATCTTCACCAACGGCGTGCAGGCCTCCTATGTCGAAGTCGATACCGAGACCGGCTTTGTCAAGCTGCTCAAACACTGGGCCGTCGAGGACTGCGGCCGCGTGATCAACCCGATGCTGGTGGACGAGCAGATTCGCGGCGCCATCGTGCAGGGCATCGGCGGTGCGCTGTTTGAAGAATGCCTGTACGACGACGCGGGCCTGATGATAAACGGCAGCATGGCCGACTACCTGGTGCCCATGGCCGCAGAAATGCCCGACATCGTGGTAGCCCATGTCGAGACGCCCACGCGCAGTTCCGTGCTGGGCGCCAAGGGTGCCGGCGAGGCCGGTACGGCGGGTGCACCCGGTGCTGTGGTCAACGCCATCAACGATGCGCTGCGGCCACTGAATGCCGAAGTATGGTCGCAACCGGTCACGCCCGAAAAAATCCTGCGGGCGCTGGGACATATCTGAAATGTGTCGAGGGAAGGCAACCTAAAATGGCTATGTGAAAGCCGTTCTGACCCTCTCCCCCCGCCGCCCCATCCGTGAATTGCCCGACGAGCTGATCAGTCAGATCGCCGCCGGCGAGGTGGTTGAGCGCCCGGCCTCCGTCGTGCGGGAACTGGTGGACAACGCGCTGGATGCGGGCGCCAGCCAGATCACGGTGCGGCTGCTGGCCGGAGGTGTGCGATTGATTGCCGTCGAAGACGATGGTTTTGGCATACCGCGTGACGAGCTGGCCGTCGCGCTCAAACGCCATGCCACCAGCAAGATCGCCTCGCTCCAGGACCTGGAAGCCGTCGGCACCATGGGGTTTCGGGGCGAGGCACTGGCCGCCATCAATTCCATTGCCGACATGAGCCTGTTGTCGAGGACCGAGGAAAGCGCCAGCCAGGCCGATGCAGCACACGCCTGGCAGCTCGACGGCCGCTCCGGTGAACTCAAACCGGTCGCGCGCAGCCGTGGCACCACGGTCGAGGTGCGTGAACTGTTTTATGCCACTCCCGCGCGCCGTAAATTTTTAAAAACCGATGCAACCGAACTGGCGCACTGCATCGAAGCCGTGCGGCGTCATGCGCTGGTGCGGCCCGATGTCGGGTTTGCGATCTGGCACGAGGGCAAACTGGTCGAGCAGTGGCGGATCTGCGCGGCCAGCCCCAGCCACAGCGCGCATGAGCAGCGCCTGGGCGACGTGCTGGGCAGCGAGTTGCTGGCGCAAAGCGTCGCGGTGGACTACCTCGCGGGCGCGCTGCACATCACCGGACGCGCCGGCATTCCGGATGCGGCACGCGCGCGCGCCGACCAGCAGTTTGCTTATGTCAACGGCCGCTATGTGCGCGACAAGGTGCTGACCCACGCCGCGCGCAGCGCCTACGAAGACGTGCTGCACGGCCATCGCCAGCCGGTGTATGCGCTGTATGTGGCGATGGACCCGGCGCGGGTGGACGTCAATGTGCACCCGACCAAAATCGAAGTGCGCTTTCGCGACAGCCGCGAAGTGCACCAGGCGGTGCGGCATGCGGTCGAAAACGCCCTGGCGGCGCCGCGTGCGGCAGCCGCTGCGCTGGCTGCCCAGAATGGCGGCGCCACTGAAAACTTAGAATCAAATCGGGCTCTAGCCCTTTCTTCATGGGCGCAACCAGCTATCAATTTCGGAGCAAACCAGGGCTTTCGTCAGAACAACCGTGCCTCTGACTTTGAGGCGATGTGGCCGGCCCCCGTTCGCCCTGAGCCTGTCGAAGGGCTTCACGCGGCAGAGGCTTCGACAAGCTCAGCGCGAACCGGCGACAACACCTTACTACCCCGCGGCGACTGGCCGCTGGGCCGCGCCATCGCCCAGCTGCAAGGCATTTACATCCTGGCGGAAAACACGCTGGGCCTGGTTATCGTGGACATGCATGCTGCGCACGAACGCATCGTCTACGAGCGGCTGAAAAGCCAGATGGACACGGCGGCGAGTATCGCCAGCCAGCCACTGCTGATTCCGGCCACCTTTGCCGCCACGCCGCAAGAGGTGGCCACTGCGGAAGGCAGCACCGACACATTGAAGGCGCTGGGCCTGGATATCACACCTTTCTCCCCCCGGACCCTCGCCGTGCGCGCAGTGCCGACCAGCCTGGTCGGTTCGTCCGGTATTGGAGATGCGGTGGAGCTGGCACGCAGCGTGCTTGCCGAGCTGGCGCAGCACGAGGCCAGCACCGTGATCCAGCGCGCGCAAAACGAGTTGTTGTCAACCATGGCCTGTCACGGCGCCGTGCGCGCCAACCGTAAGCTCACCATTGATGAAATGAATGCGCTGCTGCGCCAGATGGAGGCCACCGAGCGCTCCGACCAGTGCAACCATGGCCGGCCGACCTGGAGACAGGTCACGATCAAAGAGCTGGATATTCTCTTCCTGAGAGGACGCTAGCGAACAACTTCAGCTCCGATTTGCGCGGCGAAAGAGCGCACGACGGTCTTAACGGCACCTGTATAAATTCACTGCAATTCCCGCGCACGCTGAGAATGTGCATTGCGCTGCAGCTGCTGAGCCTTGCAGAGCAGCCTTAACGGCATGCAAAACTGGTGTTGAAGTTGAAGTTGAAGTTGATCCTATTTCACGGACACCTTGTTGCTCTTGCAGAAGGAGTCTGAAATGTCCGCACCCAAGCCAGATGGCGACGACATGCGCATCCCCGTCTGTGGCTTATTTCCTCTCAGCTCATTCAGCGAGGAACAGCATTTGCAAATCGTTCAGGAAATCAAAGCCCCGCTCTGTCGGCTTGACCCTCGCGAAGTCGCGTTCAATCAGGCCCTTGCGTTCGGCTTCTTCCAGGCCGGCCTGAATCGCGCTCAGCGGCAAGCCGGTCTTCTCTGAAAAATCCTGCAGTTTGAAGCCTTCGCGCAAACGCAATGCATTGAGCATGAATTCAAACGGCAAGTCAGCGCGGCTGACTTCGTTGTCCTGCGCCACCGGCCTGCCAGCCAGCGCCTGGTCCATGTACAGCCTGGGTTCGCGAAAACGCACCTGGCGCACCACGCGGTGCGCAAAACTGAGTTTGCTGTGCGCACCCGCGCCAATCCCCAGATAGTCGCCAAACTTCCAGTAGTTCAGGTTGTGCAGGCAGCGGTGGCCGGATTTGGCGTAGGCCGAGACCTCATAGCGGTCCATTCCGGCAGCCCCGGTCAGCTCGGTGATGCGGTCCAGCATCGCGTAGGCGTCATCTTCTTCGGGAAGCGTCGGCGGAAACCTGGCGAAATAGGTGTTGGGCTCTACCGTCAGGTGATAAATGGAAATGTGCGGCGGCTGCAGCGCCAGCGCCTGGCGCATGTCCTGCTCCAGATTTTCCAGCGTCTGGCCCGGCAGCGCGTACATGATGTCGAGGTTGAAGGTGTCAAAGGCCTGCGCAGCTTCTTCGACCGCGGCAATGGCCTGGGCGCGGTCATGCACGCGGCCCAGCGCCTTCAGATGACTGTCGTCAAAGCTTTGCACACCGACCGACAGCCGCGTGACCCCGGCGCTGCGAAAGGCCTTGAAACGGTCTTTTTCAAAGGTGCCCGGGTTGGCTTCGAGGGTGATTTCACAGTCCGGCTCCAGCCGCAGCCGCGCGCGAATGTCGCCGATGAGGCGGTCGATGGATTGCGGCGAAAACAGGCTGGGCGTGCCGCCGCCGATAAAAACGCAGTGAATTGTTCGCCCCCAGACCAGCGGCAGCGATGCTTCGAGGTCGGCCATCAGCGCGTCAAGGTAGCGCTGCTGAGGCAACTCGCCTTTGACCTCGTGCGAATTGAAATCGCAGTAGGGGCATTTTTTCAGACACCAGGGCAGATGGACGTAGAGGGACAGCGGCGGCAGCGCGCTCAGTTGCAGGGTGCCGTCGCGCATGTAGTGCTGGATGTCTTTCATGACCGGCCCGGACTCCTCGGGGGGCGGCGAACTGACGACGGGAATCGGGAAAGTCATACGCCGATCACAACCAGTGCTCGCGTATCAACTCCATCATCTGGCGCGTTGCCTTGCCGCGGTGACTGTGGGCGTTTTTGACCTCCACCGGCAACTCGGCAAAAGTCTTGCCAAACGCGGGGATGTACATCACGGGGTCAAAACCAAAGCCATTTCCCCCGACCGGTGCGCGGGCAATCTCACCAGTCACGCGACCCACGGCAATCAGGGGCTCGGGGTCATTGGCGGACCGCACGGCGACCAGTGTGCTGACCATGGCGGCACGGCGCTGGTCTAAACCGGCCATCTGCTCGAGCAGTGCACGCACGTTGTTGTGGTCACCTTTTTCATAGCCAAACTGCGTGGCGTAAAAAGCGGTGTCCACCCCCGGCAGGCCGTCAAATGCATCGACGCACAAACCGGCATCGTCGGCCAGCGCCGGCAGGCCGCTCAGCCGCGATGCGTGGCGCGCCTTGGCGAGGGCGTTTTCGACAAAGGTGCGAAAAGGCTCTTCGGCTTCCGGAATGCCCAGGTCAGCCTGCTTGACCAGCACCACGCCCAGCGGGGCCAGCATGGCCTGCAGCTCGGCCAGTTTCCCGGGGTTGTTCGATGCGAGTATGATTTTCATAAGTAAAAAGTGCTTCTAGCCCAATAAGGACATGCGCATATAGCTATCAATTCAGGAGCGATTTTTGTTGCAGGGTGATCAGTTCGTTGATGCCTTTTTCAGCCAGCAGCAGCAAGGCGTCCATCTCCTTGCGCGAGAAAGCAGCGCCTTCGGCTGTGCCCTGCACTTCGACGTAGTGGCCGGCGCCGGTCATTACCACGTTCATGTCGGTATCGCAGCCGGCATCCTCGATGTACTCGAGGTCCAGCAAAGGCGTGCCCTGCACAATGCCGACGGAGATGGCGGCCACGTGACCGAGAATTGGCGTTTCCTTGAGTTTGCCCTCGGCCAGCAGCTTGTTCACGGCGTCCTGCGCTGCGACAAAAGCACCGGTGATGCTGGCCGTGCGCGTACCGCCGTCGGCCTGGATCACGTCACAGTCGAGATGAATGGTTCTTTCACCGAGCTTTTTCAGATCGAACACCGCCCGCATCGAGCGGCCGATCAGGCGCTGGATTTCCTGCGTACGTCCGCTTTGTTTGCCGCGCGCCGCCTCCCGGTCGCTACGCGTATGAGTGGCGCGTGGCAACATGCCGTATTCGGCCGTCACCCAGCCTTCTCCACTGCCTTTTTTGTGGCCCGGAACCTTTTCCTCGACCGAAGCCGTGCACAGCACTTTGGTGGCGCCGAACTCGATGAGGACCGAGCCTTCCGCATAGGCGGTGTAGGCGCGGGTGATGCGCACAGGACGCAACTGGTCGGCAGCACGAGCGCTGCTTCTTTGAAATGAACTCATGGTCAATGGCTTTCTGGCGACGGCACGCCGGGCAGGTAGAAAAGATGGCAAAAAAATCAGACCAGGGACAGTGCGGGCGGGCTGCATGGCGCGCAGACCGCAGCAGTTGGGTCAGACCTTTTTTCCCGCAGAGCGGCGTATCGCCGCGTTGATCTCGGCAATGGAGCGCTCAATCGTCGCTTCGTCCAGGTCTTCCACCCCGTTGTCGAGCACGCCGGCCTGGATGGTGGAAGCAAAAACGCCATCCATGATGCTATCGGTCGAGATGCCGCGCGTCGATTCAAAAGCATCCGGCGTTTCCCACTCCATCGCCAGCACGGTGACATTGTCGCTGTGCTCGCCGCCCTTGCGCAGCGCATGCTCAACCATATCGGGAACCGAATTGGACACTCTGTGAGCGGCCAGGTGACGGACAATTTCGCTGTCGGTCAGGTTGCCCCACAGGCCATCGGAGCACAGCATCAGCTTGTCGCCCTGCTGCAGGACCACCGGACCGGCGATATCGAACACTGGTTTGGATGGCGAGCCCAGGCACGTGAACAGGATGTTGCGGTTAAGGCGCTCGAGCTTGATCACGCCAGCGTTCTGCTGCTCCAGATAGGAGTGATCGCGGGTACGGGTGAGTAATTCGCCGTCGCGAACCACATACAAGCGCGAGTCGCCGCAATGCACCCAGGTGGCGCCGGTGCCCTGCAAAATCGCCGCGACAAGCGTGGTTCTAGGGGTATCAAGCATGCCTTTCGCGCTGGCATACCGGGCGATCTGGTGGTGCGCGGCCATCAAGGCAGACGACAGAAACTCGGTCGCGTCCTTGACAATCGGGCGGGCCTCCTTCTGATACAGCGCGGAGATGGTCTGCAGTGCCAATTGCGCGGCCACTTCCCCTTCGGGGTGGCCCCCCATGCCATCAGCCAGCACAAACAGGGCTGACTCACGCGTGTAGCAGTAGCCCATGCGGTCTTCGTTTTTTTCGCGGCCCCCTTTGCGACTAACCTGAAAAACAGAAAATTTCATTTAAGTTTCGTTGCAAAGCCGGTGGCCTTGCGCGCGGTTTTCTTGGTGTCTGACACCATGTTGTCAAACTGAAGGCGCATTTTTTCGCCTACTGTGAGTTTGGTGTAACGCCGCTCACCCTCGCGGCTGAGTTCTTTCTGCAGGGCAAAGACCGATTGCGGCCGGGACAACGGGTCCAGCGACATGCACCATTCCACCACCTCGATCAGGTTATCGGAATACACACCCCGCAGCCGCGACAGCGCCAGCGACAGCCGGTCTTTTTCCAGACGTTGCGGCGCATCGTTGGGGGGATAGCCCTGCATGGTTGCGTAAATGCAGGCGCCGATCGCGTAAATATCGGTCCACGGACCCATCGATGAATCGCGGCGGTACATCTCGGGCGCGGCAAAACCCGGCGTATACATGGGCCGGATAAAGTTGCCCTCTTTGCTCAAGACCTCACGCGCCGCGCCGAAATCAATCATTACGGCCTTGTTGTCGTCGGTGATGAAAATATTGGCGGGCTTAATGTCCAGGTGCAGCATCTTGTGCTGGTGCACGATCCGCAGACCACGCAGGATCTCGTCAAACAGCGAGCGGATGGTTGACTCGCGAAACACCTTCTGCTTTTTAAGCTCCCGTGCGGTGATGATGAAATCCTGCAGGGTGCCGCCCTCCAGATAGTTCATCACCATATAGACGGTTTCGTTTTCGCGGAAAAAATTGAGCACGCTCACCACGGACGCATGTGAGATTTGAGCCAGTGCGCGGCCTTCCTCAAAAAAACTTTTCAGACCCAGGCGGTACAGCGACAGCTTTTCGGGCTGCACTTGGGGCAACAGTTCACCTGCTGTGCGGCTGGCCAGCGATGAAGGCAGATACTCCTTGATCGCGACCTGCTGGCCTTCGTTGTCGACGGCCAAGTAAACTACGCCGAACCCGCCTGCCGACAGCTTGCGCACGACACGATAGCCGCCAATGACGGTATCGGGTGAAAGTGGCGCGGGTTTGACCTTTGACATAATTCGGGATTGAGCATGGTGACGGGATCACCAGGTCCTGTTTTCTTAACGAAAAGCGTATTACCAAATGTCAGTTTACAGCATGACTGGCTATGCAGCCGTCCAATCCAGTCCCGCAAGAACCGGCCTGGAAACAGACGCCAGCACAGACACCAACGCACGTTTGGGCGTTGAAATACGTTCTGTCAACAGTCGTTTTCTGGATCTGGCCTTTCGCCTGCCCGATGAGGCGCGCCAAACCGAGCCAGCCCTGCGCGAGCTGCTGACTGGCAAACTCAAGCGCGGTAAAGTCGAAATGCGGGTTGCGCTGGAAAGCAACTCAAGCAGCAATCTGCGGGCTCCGCCGGCGGCGACACTGCAGCGCCTGGGCGCACTGGAAGACACGGTAAAATCCTGGCTGCCCCAAGCCCAAGCGCTCAGCGTCGCCGATATCCTGCGGTTGGCCGGCGGCGAAAACAAGCCAACGCGCGATTACAGCGAAGAGCTGCTCAAATTGGCAAAAAAAGCCCTCAAGGAACTGCTGGCTGCCCGGGAACGGGAAGGCGCCCGGCTGGCGCAGGTGCTGCTGGACCGGAGCGCCCAGTTGCGAGTCCTCGCGGCATTGGCTGTTCCCATGGTTCCCAAACTGGTTGAGCAGCAGAAAAGCCGCTTTATAGAGCGCTGGAAAGAGGCCATGGCGCTGACTGATGGCAGCACCTTGCCGGAAGCGGCGCAGGACCGGGCACTGCTGGAAGCCACCGCTTTTGCTATAAGAATCGATGTGTCAGAGGAAATAACCCGGTTGTCGTCCCATCTGGACGAAATTGACCGGCTCCTGGCCAGCGGCGGTGAGGTGGGCAAACGCCTGGATTTTCTGATTCAGGAACTGCACCGTGAGGCTAATACGTTGGGCTCGAAATCAGGCTCTCTGGAACTCACGCATATCTCGGTGGACATGAAGGTGCTGATAGAGCAAATCCGCGAGCAGGTTCAGAACATCGAATAACCCTCAAAAAACCGCCCGACATGGACTACCCCGGAAATCTCTTTGTTGTTGCCGCGCCCAGCGGCGCTGGAAAATCCAGCCTCGTCAAAGCGCTGATGGAGCTGGACTCGCGCGTGCAGCCGGCCGTTTCACACACCACGCGGCCGCCCCGTGGACAGGAAAAACATGGCCGAGAATACTTCTTCATTTCGCCCGAAGAGTTTGATGGCATGGTGCTGCGGGATTCGTTTCTCGAATGGGCCCATGTGCACGGCCACCGTTACGGCACCTCCCGGCAAACTATCGAAGAGCGCGTGGCGCATGGCGCCGATGTCATCCTCGAAATTGATTTCCAGGGTGCCATCAACATCAAGCGAATCTTCAACAACGCGGTGCTGATTTTCATCCTGCCACCCGGCTGGGAAGAGTTGCGCTCGCGGCTGCAACGTCGCGGCGAAGATACGCCAGAGGTGATTGAACTGCGCCTGAAAAATGCCGCTGTCGAGATGGCGCAAGCGCGCGAATTCGACTTCGTTATAATCAATGAGTTATTTGAACGAGCGGTTTTTGACCTGAAAACCATTGTTCACGCACAGCGCCTCAAGTTTGCGGCACAACGACGTGCCCGCGCCGAAACCTTTCAGGCCCTGCACATTGTTTGAGTTGCTGCTCAATTCCCAATATTCCAATTAACCCGGAGATCATCATGGCCCGCATTACTGTTGAAGACTGCCTGGAAAAAATCCCGAACCGCTTCCAGCTGGTTTTGGCTGCCACCTACCGAGCCCGCATGCTCAGCCAGGGCCATGCCGCCAAAATTGAAAGCAAGAACAAACCCGGGGTGACTGCGTTGCGCGAAATTGCCGAAGGAAAAATCGGCCTGGAAATGCTGAAAAAAGTTCCTGGCTGACCCCCCTTTTCCGTCCTCTGAAAAAGCACCGCATGGCGGTGCTTTTTTTTTGCGGCGGGGTCTAAAACCCGTTTATTGCATGTTTTATTGGTGCCCGGATACATTTAAGGTATGAGCGCCCTGGTTTTCCCCGTTTCACACTCCAAGCCGACACCGGCTGCCGCCAATGCGGCTGCGGCGAGTTTTGCCACGCTGACCGCCAAACTTGACTACATGGGCGCCGGAGATGTCGACAACGTCCGGCGCGCCTACCGTTTTGCGGACGAAGCGCATCTGGGTCAAATCCGCAACGGCGGCCTGCCCTACATCACCCATCCGATCGCCGTGGCTCAGCAATGCGCGGAGTGGAAGCTCGACGCGCAGGCCCTGATGGCGGCGCTGCTGCACGATGCGATCGAGGATTGCGGCGTCACCAAACCAGAGCTGATAGAGCGTTTCGGAGCGCCCGTCGCGGAACTGGTGGACGGTCTGACCAAGCTGGAAAAGCTGGAGTTCAACACCCGCGAAGAAAACCAGGCGGAATCTTTCCGGAAAATGTTGCTGGCGATGGCGCGCGATGTGCGCGTCATTCTGATCAAGCTGGCGGACCGCAGCCACAACATGCGCACACTCAGTGATGTGCCGCGCAGCAAATGGGCGCGTATATCACGCGAAACGCTCGATATTTACGCCCCGATTGCGCACCGCCTGGGTTTGAACACGACCTACCGCGAACTGCAGGACCTGGCTTTCCAGCATCTCTACCCCTGGCGCTACGCCACACTGGCAAAAGCCCTGGCGCGGGCGCGGGGCCGCAGGCGGGATGTGATCAAACGGGTTCAAGCCGAAGTGGAAGCTGCGTTCTCGGGCGCGGACATTCAGGTGCACATCTATGGACGGGAAAAAGCCCTGTACTCGATCTACCGCAAGATGAATGAAAAACACCTGTCGTTTGCCCAGGTGACCGATATTTACGGCTTTCGCATCCTCGTCGGAGGCGTCACCGGGTGTTACACGGCGCTGGGGGTGTTGCACCAGCTGTACAAACCCTTGCCCGGAAAATTCAAGGACTATATTGCGATCCCCAAGGTCAATGGCTATCAGTCGCTGCACACCACACTGGTCGGACCCTTTGGCACCAGCATCGAGTTTCAGATGCGCACCGAGGCCATGCATATCGTGGCAGAGTCCGGCGTCGCCGCGCACTGGCTGTACAAAGCGATCGATCCGGACGGCGATGCATCGCAGCGGCTGGGCACCCAATGGCTGCAGTCCCTGCTCGACATTCAGCACGAGACGCGCGACGCCGCCGAGTTCTGGGATCACGTCAAGATAGACCTGTTTCCCGCCGCAGTGTATGTGTTCACGCCGAAAAGCCAGATCATGGCGATGCCGCGCGGCGCGACGATTGTTGATTTTGCCTACGCCATCCACAGCGATGTGGGGCACCGAGCAGTCGCCGCCAAGGTCAACGGCGAGCAGGTTCCACTTCGCTCTGAACTGCGCAATGGCGATGTGATCGAAATCATCACAGCGGCGGTCTCCAGCCCCAACCCGGCCTGGCTGGGCTTTGTGCGTACGGGCAAGGCCCGCTCGAAAATACGCCATCACCTTAAAACCATGGCTCTGACCGAATCGCAGGACCTTGGCGAGAAAATGCTGGCGCAGGCTTTGCGGGCCGAAGGCATAGAGCGACCGCCCGATGATGACGAACTGCATCACGCGACCTGGGAAAAAATACTGCGCTTTTCCGGCAACCGCTCCCGAGCCGACTTGCTCACCGATATCGGGTTGGGCAAACGCATCGCCAGTATGGTGGCCAAACGCATCGTCGGCCTGCTGGCCGAAACTGGCGAGAAACCCGATCAGTTGCTGATGAGTCGTGAGCGCTATACCGCGAACGATTCGATATCGCAAGGCGCGCTGGTGCTTGATGGCAGTGAAGGCGCTTCGGTACAGTTCGCCGCCTGCTGCCGCCCGATTCCCGGCGACGGGATCCTGGGATATTTGGGGCGCGGCGAAGGCCTGGTTGTGCACACGGACGATTGCACGGTAGCCAGAAAGCTGCAACACCGTGACAGCGAACGGTTTATCGCAGTCGATTGGTCCGAAGAACCGACGCGGTCTTTTGAAACCGGTTTACTGGTGACGGTCTCCAACGGCAAGGGGGTGCTGGCACGGGTCGCTTCCGCGCTGGCCAGCGCCGAGGCCGACATCACCCATGTGGACATGGGCCTGGAGCCTGCGCAGGACGCTACCGACTTGCGTTTTGGTGTGGCGGTGCGCGACCGCATCCATTTGGCCTCGGTCATGCGGAAAGTCAAACGCACTCCGTCGGTTTTGCGAGTCCAGCGGGCAAAACCCGGCGCCTGATCCGTTCCCCCACGCTTTTCACTTCGTGTGATACGCACCCCCCCGACGGGGCAAATTCTCATTCTGGCGGCCCGGGGGAATTGATCAATCAGGAGCTTGGTGAGGATAGCTGACCCGCAGCACTTCGATATTCTTCAGTCCGCCCGGCGAGGCCAACTTCACTTCATCGCCGACCCTCGCCCTGAGCAGGGCGCGGGCGATTGGCGAGACCCAACTGACCTGGTTGAGCGTACTGTCCGCTTCATCGATTCCGAGAATCGTCACGGTTTGTTCGACCTGGCTGTCATCGATGTACGTGACGCTGGCTCCGAAAAAAACCTGATCGTTGCCCTGGTGCACCGTGGGGTCCGAAATTTCTGCTATCTCAAGCCGCTTGGTTAAAAACCGGATGCGCCGGTCAATCTCGCGCAGGCGCTTTTTTCCGTAGTGGTAATCGCCATTTTCCGACCGATCACCGTTGCTGGCAGCCCAGTGAACAACTTCAACCACTTTGGGGCGCTCGTTGTCGATCAGGTCAAGCAACTCCGCCTTGAGCCTGGCATAGCCCTGGGGGGTGATGTAGTTTTTGCCCCCGGCCGGCAAATCCGGCAGCGACAGATCGTCATCGTCGTCTGCGTCGGTTTCTTTGGTAAAAGCTTTGCTCATGCTGAGCCTGCAACAGTAAATCTGGACATCGTAACGAAAAAGCCCGCAACTTACGTTGCGGGCTCTCGATTGATGGTCGCATGACCAAAGGCGAGCCGCTGGACATGAATTTGCTCCGGCACCTTGGCCTCTTTCGCTTCCCACAGGGCATATTGCACCTGCATCATGAGCCACGATTCTGCCGTGGTGTCGGTTGCCTTGGCTAGCCGGTGCGCCATCTCGACGCTCATGCCTGCACGCTTGTTGACGAACTCGCTCGCGCACTTGCGCGAGATACCGATGCGACGCGCAAACTCCGTGACGCTCATGTCCAGAGGGTCAAGGTAAGCCTCTTTTAAAACTTCGCCTGGATGGGCGGGATTAAACATATGCATGGTGTGCACTCCTAGTGGTAGTCCTGATAATCAACCAAAATCGCGTCTTCGTCCTCAAACCTAAAGGTCAGTCGCCAATTGCCGTTCCCTGTCACTGCCCAGTGCCCTTTCAGGTCAACGTGACAGTTTGTTTGCTGCGGTTTTTGAAGGCCGAATGATTATGAGTCTGAGCAGACTTTCTTTAAATTCAACAGCGTAGCGAAATTCGCTTCTACAAACGAGCGTCTTTTGTTCATCCGCCCTGCCCCGTGTATGCCCAACAACCATCACGCACAAAGAAAAATAGCCTAGAGGGGTAAGCCTCTAAGCTATTGAAATCACTTAATAAAAGTGGTGCGGCTGGCAGGAATTGAACCCACGACCCCTTGGTTCGTAGCCAAGTACTCTATCCAACTGAGCTACAGCCGCTAAGCCTCGAATTATAGCGTATCTGAATGGGAAGGCGGATTGGCTTTGAACTAACGACCAAAGGATGCGTTACTGACGACGGCATTTTTCTCTGTTTGACCCAGAACACCAACACCTCCAAAAACGAGAGGTCAAGGTCAACCAAGACCTTCTGCACTGAAAACGGATCCTGGCCCGCGGGGCCAGTCAAAGCTTATTCGGATGACAGTCCTTCTTCGGATGACAGTCGCAATACAAGCGACGAAGGCCGGCAGCTAGCCGCTGATCCTGCGAATTACCGTAAGACTGGTCTTACAGTCACACGCGATTGTCCTGACGCGCACTGGCGCCGGGGGGCTACGGCATCCGCGGACAGTTCTTTGTATGGTCAGACTGTTCTGTTTCCTGCTTTCTGACGATTCTTCAACCCTCGAGGGCGACCATGACACATGCAGTCTCTTCCCACACGGGCGGCAGCACTTGGAGGACCCTGCCAGGCAGCACCTTTTATTCGACCAAAGGCCGCGACCGCTGGCAGCCTACATCGGTCTGACAAGCTCGCCGACACTGCGTCTCGACGGGTTTGCCGATTCGGCAAAGGTCCTGGTTGGCTCGCTGGTTGTGGGCATGGCTGCGGTCTGCGAGGTGGCCGCCATCGGCAGGAGAGTGGAACGTCTGCTGGGTAGCCAAACTGCCTGGCGTTCGGGTGGCAGTCCGCCCCAATTTTTGAGTGTCCATCTTCGTTTTTTTTGACCCTCTCAAGGAATACCAATGTCGCAACCAAAGCGCAGTTCAGCCAGCACCCCGAAACTTTCTCCAGGTGCTACAGAGAAACAAAAACAACTCCAGGCTTTTTCTGCCGACACCAGCAGCGCATTGACCACCAACCAGGGCCTGCAAATACCGGACAACCATAACTCGCTGAAGGCAGGCGTGCGCGGGCCGACCTTGCTGGAAGATTTCATCCTCCGGGAAAAAATCACCCACTTTGACCATGAGCGTATTCCGGAGCGGGCGGTGCACGCGCGCGGTGCTGCGGCACACGGTTATTTCAAGGTGTACAAGCCGATGGCCCAGTACACCAGCGCCGGCTTTTTGCAGAATCCGGAGGTGGAAACACCGGTTTTTGTGCGTTTTTCAACCGTAGCCGGCTCCAGGGGGTCAGCCGACACGGTGCGCGATGTGCGCGGTTTCGCGGTAAAGTTTTATACCGACGAGGGTAACTACGATCTGGTGGGAAACAACATTCCGGTTTTCTTCATCCAGGATGCGATCAAGTTCCCTGATCTTGTTCATGCGCTCAAACCCGAGCCTCACAACGAAATGCCCCAGGCTGCCAGTGCGCACGATACCTTCTGGGACTTTGCGTCGCTGATGCCCGAGTCCACCCACATGCTGATGTGGGCGATGTCGGACCGCACCATTCCGCGCAGCTTCCGAATGATGGAAGGTTTTGGCGTCCACACCTTTCGCTTTATCAGTGCCCGGGGCGATTCGCACTTGGTCAAATTCCACTGGAAACCCAAGCTGGGGGTGCATGGTCTGGCTTGGGACGAAGCCCAGAAAATCGCCGGAAAAGACGCTGACTTCCACCGGCGCGACTTGTGGGAAGCGATCGACAACGGCGACTTCCCAGAGTGGGAACTGGGCGTGCAGGTCATCGAGGAAGGCAAGGAAGACAAACTGGGCTTTGACATTCTCGATGCCACCAAGCTGATCCCCGAATCGGTGGTCCCGGTGCAAATCATTGGCAAGATGGTGCTGAACCGCAACCCCGACAACTTCTTTGCTGAAACCGAGCAGGTTGCGTTTCATCCGGGACATCTGGTACCGGGCATCGATTTCACGAACGATCCCCTGCTGCAAGGCCGCCTGTTCTCGTACACCGATACGCAACTGTCCCGCCTGGGCGGGGCCAACTTTCATGAGATCCCGATCAACAAGGCAATCTGCCCTTTTCACAACTTCCAGCGCGACGGCATGCACCGCCAGAGCCTCAGCAAAGGGCGTGTCGCCTACGAGCCCAACACCTTGGACACAGGGTCCGAATTCCGGGTCGATGGCGGTGCGCAGGGTTTTCAGTCCTACCCTGAAGTACTGGAACCGCCGAAAATTCGCCGCCGCAGTGCCTCCTTTGACGACCATTTTTCGCACGCGGCGCTGTTCTGGAACAGCCAGAGTCCGGCGGAAAAAGACCACATCGTCGCCGCCTTCCGGTTTGAACTGTCCAAGGTGGAGGTGCCCGATATCCGCCAGCGCATGGTGGACAACCTGGCGCATGTGGACTTGAAACTGGCCACACGGGTTGCGGCGCCACTGGGGATCAACGCGCCGGATGCCAAGGCCGCTGCGGGACGGCTGGGTTTTCGCGAGTACAAAATCACCCCCACCGTCCAGGCAGATGCGGCGCTGAGCATGACGAGCCGACCCGCGCCTGACATCAAGACCCGCAAAGTTGCCATTCTGGTGGCCGACGGCGTAGATCTGCTTTCTTTCAAACGCCTTCAGCAGGACCTGGTGGAGGCAGGCGCCCAGTGCAAGATCATCGCGCCCCAGCTGGGTCCGGTCAACACCTCATCGGGAAAACAGTTGACTGTGGATCACACTTTTTCGAATATGCCATCGATCATGTTTGATGCCGTGCTGGTGCCCGGTGGCGCGGCAAGTGCCACAACGCTGGCGCAACGGGGCGATGCGGTTCACTTCGTCCTGGAGGCCTACAAACATTGCAAGGCCATTTGTGCGATCAACGAAGGTGTTCAGCTCCTGGGCACCCTGGGATTTGCGCTGGAGGCGGGCGGCGATCAGGTGATGGAACCGACCACCGGCGTGCTGATGGCCGACGCTCGCAAAGCGACGGACGGCCGAATCTCACAGGCTTTTATCGCTGCGATCGCGAGCCACCGGCACTGGGACAGACTCAACGTGGACGCCGTGCCGGCCTGACCCCGCGCCAGGGCAATGGTTGAGGCTCTGGGCTCACGGCGTCAGCGTCAGTTGGTGCGGAAAATCTGCCGGATTCATTTGCAACGGACGGTATTGAACATCCGCCCAGGTCTTGTGCATGTCGCGGTAACGGCTTGAAAATACCAAGCCACTCTGTCCGGTTTGATAGATGAATTTCGAGTTTTCCAGGTTGCCCAGATCGTAAACGGCGCGCAATGACGCCGCGTGCCGGTTTGCAAACGGAGTTTTTACGTCGTTGGGCCAGTATTGACCGGCGTTGACGGTGAAGGAA
>JBKJZS010000140.1:0-8425 GCA_046714915.1 Polaromonas sp.
ACCCACGGTGGTGGCTTACACCAGAAATGATGTGGAGATGTGGGCCCACTGCGTCGCGCGCAGCATTCGCGCCGCCGGCGCGCGTCCCGGCGACCTGGTGCACATCAGTTACGGCTATGGCCTGTTCACGGGCGGGCTGGGGGCGCATTACGGTGCGGAAAAACTGGGCCTGACCGTGGTGCCTTTTGGCGGCGGGCAGACCGAGCGCCAGGTGCAGCTGATCACCGATTTCAAACCTGACATCATCATGGTGACGCCCAGCTACATGCTGGCGATCGCCGATGAGTTTGAAAAGCAGGGCCTGTCTGCCGCCGACTCCAGCCTGCGCACCGGCATCTTCGGCGCCGAACCCTGGACCAACGACATGCGGCATGCGATCGAGAAACGCATGGGCATCGATGCGGTGGATATTTATGGCTTGAGCGAGGTGATTGGCCCCGGGGTCGCCAGCGAATGTGTGGAGACCAAAGACGGCCCCACGATCTGGGAAGACCATTTTTACCCCGGAATCATCGACCCCATCAGCGGCGAGCTGCTTGCTGACGGAGAGATCGGCGAGCTGGTGTTCACCAGCCTGAGCAAGGAGGCCTTGCCCATCATCCGTTACCGCACCCGCGATCTGACGCGTCTGCTGCCTGGCACCGCGCGCAGCATGCGCCGCATGGAAAAAATCACCGGGCGCAGCGACGACATGATGATTGTGCGCGGGGTCAATGTGTTTCCGACACAGATCGAGGAGCTGATTCTTAAACGCAGCGAACTGGCGCCGCATTACCAATGCATTATGGTGCGCGACGGTGCGATGGACTGCCTCAGTGTGGCGGTGGAAACTCGCCCTGGCCTCGCACCCGACAGCCCGCCTGCACAAGCGGCCGCCCGGCTGCTGCAGCACGAAATCAAGGCATACATAGGCGTCAGTGTGGACATCGAGTTGCGCACCGAAGGCGGTGTGGAGCGTAGCTTGGGCAAAGCCAAACGGGTATTGGACCGCAGACTCTGAGCGTTTGTTAGGGGCAGGTCAGGCACCCAAAGATGGAGGCCGGACATTATTTCTGGCGGTGGGTGCCAGCCAGGTGCTGGCCAGGGCTGCATCGCGCACGACCAGCCGCCAGGTGCTCTCGTTGGACGGTAGCGAGAGCTCTAGCCGAATCAGTTGCTTGTCACGCGCGACAAGCGCCAACACTTTTTTCCCCAGTTCCGCGTACAGCGTCAGATCCTCGAGCTTGCTCAGCCGCCAGCCACCGGCCCTTGTGTTGCGCCTTGTGCTTTTGCCGGTGGCGATGGGTTCGACCCCCAGCCACTCATCACCTGCGGCAAAACCGGCGCGCTCGGCCGCACCGCCGCGCAATACCGTCTTGATCTGGACGCCTCCGTTTTCCTGCACCCGCAGGCCCAGCGCCTGAGCCAGCTGCGCAGGCTCCTGCAGCACGGCCACGCCGTGGCGCTGCAGCAGCTCCAGCAGCGGCAACGCGCCGGTGCCGTGTACCCAGCTGGCAATCTCTGCGGCGTAGGAACGCCCGCCGATTTCCTGCAACACGGCGGCAAAGTCAGCTTCACTCATCGCGCCGCCGCGACACCGCCGCCACAGCGCACGCATCACATCATCCAGCGTTCCCATGGTGGCAGTTTTGCTTTCGGCGCGCAGGGTCAGGTCAAAACACAGGGCCACCAAAGCGCCCTTGGTGTAGTAGCTCACGGTGGCATTGGGCGTGTTTTCATCCTGGCGGTAATACTTGACCCAGGCATCAAAGCTGGCCTGCGCCACAGACTGGACCAGCCGCCCCGGTGTCTGCATCACCTGGTTGATCGTTTTGTTCAGGAGCTTCAGGTAGGCAGCGTCATCGAGCAGCCCCGCGCGGCGCAACAGCAGATCGTCGTAGTAGCTGGTGAAACCTTCGAAAAACCAGAGCAGTTGCGTGTAATTTTCGCTGCCGTACTGGTAGTTCTCATACTCTGCCGGGCGCAAGCGTTTTACGTTCCAGGTGTGAAAGTACTCGTGGCTGATCAGACCGCGTAGCGTGGTGTAACCCTCGGGTGCCTTGCTTTCGCCAATGCGCGGCAGGTCTTTTCGGTTACAGATCAGCGCGGTGGAGTTGCGGTGCTCCAGACCGCCGTAGCCGTCGTCCACGGCGTTGAGCATGAACAGGAAGTTTTTATACGGCGGTTTTTTGTTGCCATGCCAAAAGCGGATCTGCGTTTCGCAAATCTTGCAAGCGTCTGCCAGCAGCCGGGAGCCGTCAAAACTGGGTGCTGCCCCGGCCACGACAAAGCGATGCGGCACGCCGCAAGCCAAAAAAGAGCCGCTCCAAAATGTACCCATCTCGACCGGACAGTCAACCAGTTCGTCGTAGTTGGCAGCGAGGTAGCTGCCGAAACCTTGCTTGTTGACCTTGTGTGCGCTCAGCCCTGTGGCCACGGTCCAGCCGGCAGGCGATGATTCGGCCGTAATTTCAAGCAGATGCGGCGCCTGCGTCTGGCCCGCTACCTGCAGGCACAGTGAGCTCCCGTTGAAGAAACCGCGGCTTGCATCCAGGCAGGCGGTCCGGACCGAGTTGTCGTTGGCGTAGACCTCGTAAATGAGGACCAGTGGCCTGCTCGCTGCGCACCGGATTTCCCAGCTGCATTTGTCGAGCTGATGGACTTCGCTCGGGGGCAGGGCCCGCGAGCGCTGGTTTGCCCGCAGGCCTTGCAGATTCTTGGAAAACTCTCGCACCAGGTAGCTGCCTGGTATCCACACCGGCAGTGCGACCCTCTGCAGCGCAGCGGGCTGGGCGATGGTCAGGGTGACGCGAAACAGGTGGGCATGGGGGTCGGCGATATCGACACGGTAGTGGACGGGGGCGGGCGAAGGCAACAGATTTTTCATGGTGACGCGTGGGTGTTGTGCGAAAGTCATATGCTGAAGTCGCTGCGGGCCGGAGCCGCACAAAGAACTCTTGGCGGTTTATAAGGCGGCAGCGCCCACCACGCAACTCAGCGTGGCCACTGCGGTCAGGTGTAGGCGAAGTGTCAGCCAGCTCGCCAGGTTTGCTGCCGGGTAGGTCTTACGGTCCACCGCATAGCAGCTGGCGACTACCAGGCCCAGCAAGGTCAGCCCCTTCTGGGCCGCCATCATTAGCGCCAGCCAGGCCAACAGCGAAGGGGTGACGCCCCAGACAAAGTGAAAGCACGCCGCGTTGTTCCCTTTGTTGAAGCCCAGTCGCCAATGAATACCCCCTAGAAACAACACGATCAACGCGCCGTAGCTTGCAAGAGCGACGGCCAGGAAGGGTTGCAGACCAGAGGGAACCAGCCATAACAGCAGGGCCAGCACGACAAAGGGGGAGAAGGCTGGTGTAGCCGAGGCCGTGTACAGTTTTTTCAATTGAAATAGTCATGTTGCAAGGGAAAGGTGCGATGCATCTTGCCCGCAGTTTTACAGCAAATCCGCGAAGTGGCCAACGGTGCGCCGGACCCACCCGTCAAATTTTCTCAACCAGCGGCACGGCATGTCCGGATTGGGTAGCAGCCGTGGCAGCGGGCTTGGCGCTGCCATGACTGTTTGCAAGGGGGCCAGGCTTTCAAAATAGTGATGAGCGTGGCAGCGGATGCCCCGGGCCGTCGGGATTTTACTTGGCGTCAGTCAGATACTTTTCGACTTGCTGGGCGCTGATGGCACCGGGCACGCGTGAGCCGTCGGCAAAAATCAGGGTGGGCGTTCCGGTGATGCGGTACTTCTTGCCAAACTCGATGTTGCGGCCGAGTGCGCTGCTGTCGCAGCTGGCAATAGGTACCGGTTGGTCACGCACCATCAGGTCCTGCCACGCTTTTCCCTTGTCTTTGGCGCACCAGATGTTCTTCGATTTTTCTGTCGAATCCGGACTCAGGATTGGGTACAAAAACATGTGGATGGTCACGTCAGTGACCTTTTGCATGTCGCGCTCAAAGCGCTTGCAATAACCGCAATTGGGGTCTTGGAACACGGCCATCTTGCGTTTGCCGTTGCCGCGCACAATGGTAAATGCATCCTTGACCGGCAGTGCGTCAAAGGCCACCGCATTCAGCTTTTCGATACGCTCTTCAGTCAGGTTGCGCTTGACCCGGGTGTCAATCAGGTTGCCCTGAATCAGGAAGTTGCCCTCTGCATCGGTGTAAAAAATATCGCTGCCGTTGACACGGACTTCATACAGTCCCGCCATGGGCGTCTTGTTGATTTCGTCGATCTTGGGCAAATTTGGCAAGCGCTCGGTCAGATTTTTGCGAATCACCGACTCTTGGGCCAAAACGAGACCCAGGCTCAGTGCCAGCAAGGCGCCGGTTACGATTGATTTGAACAGTTTCATTATTTTCCAGTCTATAAACCCATGGCTTGACGTGTGACCCATTCTTTCAGCGGGCCGCTGCGTGCAAAGCCCTTCATTCCCAAATTCCGTAGAACCTGCCAGCGCGCATCGCTTTGTGCAAACAGCCCGTGCAGACCATCGGTCACTGCGCCCATCGCCGCCACGTCAGCCTTGCGAGAACGTTCATAACGGCGCAACAGCCTCTCGTCGCCCAGGCCACGCCAATACTCGCGTTCGTGAACCACGGCGGCCAGTCTGGCAGCATCGGCCAATCCCAGGTTCAAACCCTGCCCCGCCAGCGGGTGCACCGTGTGCGCGGCGTCTCCAGCCAGCGCCCAGCCCGGACCGACCCAGCGCTCGGCCGTGGACAGGGCCAGCGGCCAGCTGGACAAAGCGCTAACGAGCTGCAAACGGCCGGGTTCGGCACCACAAGCGGTTTGCACAGCCAGAGAGAATTCTTCGGGGGACAGTTTTTCCAGCATACCGGCCCGCTGTACGGAGACAGACCAGACCAGCGCCACCGAGTTCCCGTCGGCGCCCGATATCGGCAAAAGAGCCAGCACCTCGCCGCTCCGGAACCACTGGCGGGCCACGCCATGGTGGGCCTGGCCACATTGCAGGCGCGCCGCAATGGCTTTTTGAGGATAGGGTTTGACGGTCCATAACGCACCGAACTCATTGCGGCTGCTGCTTTTCTGGCCTTCGCAGATCACGCTCAGCGCGGCCTTGACCGGTGCCGGCACGGTTTCTATCTGCGGCTGGTAACGCACCGCCTCGGCCAGTTGATGTTCCAGTGCCGGCACATCGACAATCCAGGCCAGAGGCGTGCTGCTGACAGGGTCGGCCGATCGAACAGAGGGGGCCGCGAATTCAAGCCTGCCGCCATCGTCGCCCCAAACGTGCATTTCCAGCACGGGGGTGGCAGACTGTGCGTCCGGCCAGGCACGGAGCGACTGCAGCAGTTGTCGCGACGCACTGTTCAGGGCGTAGGCTCGCACATCCAGGGCCGATGGCCCGGTCGGGCTGCCGTCCAGGGCCGGCCGGGCGACCAGCGCCACGCGCAAACGCTCGCGCGCCAGCAGCAAGGCCAGTGTGCGGCCCACCACACCGCTGCCGCGAATACACACATCAAATGGCTTGGACATGCGTCATTTTAGAAGGCAGTGCAAAATCGGTCCCTTGCCAAGTACTGAAACCCGGAAATATCGAAACATGAAAGCGCGTCTTCGCACCCATAGCGGCGTTGCAACCCTTGCAAAGGCGACCGGCCTTCGCTGCGGTTTGCGCCTTGCCCTGGGCACGAATCGATCTCTTTCATTGTGTTCCGCTAGTTCCGGGTTGCAGTACGCGGACTTGAACTGAAAATTTACAAGGATTTGTCAAGTGAGTGAATCATTGAGCGAAGCATCTTGCGCCGCAGCGGCCGACGTGAAGGCGGGGATCACTGGCCTGTGGGTCTACCCCGTTAAGTCCTGCGCCGGGGTTCAGGTGCAGGAAGCCCTGTTGACCGAAACCGGGCTGGAGTTTGACCGGGCCTGGATGGTGGTGGACGAGCACGGTGATTTTTTGACCCAGCGCGAGCTGCCGCGCATGGCGCTGATTCGGCCCCAGCTCAAATACCACGACATGGTCCTGCGCGCGCCTGGCATGCTGGCTTTGTACATTGCGCTCGATCAGGTGCAGGAGCCGGTGCGCGTGCGGGTTTGGGGCGACGAGGTCAAAGCCTACGACATGGGGCCGATCGCGGCCCAGTGGTTCAGCGATTTCCTGGGCGCCAAAGTCCGCCTGGCGCGGTTTGATCCCGAAGAAAGGCGCGCGTCCAGCCAGCGCTGGACGGGGGGTGTGGAGGCGCTGAACCAGTTCAGCGACGGCTACCCGCTGCTACTGCTCAGCGAGGCCTCGCTCGCAGCCTTGAACGAAAAATTGCGGGCCAGTGGCGGCGCGGCGATTGGCATCGAGCGCTTCAGGCCGAATATCGTACTGGGCGATCTGAATGGCGGCTCGACGCATGCCCTGGCAGCCCACGACGAGGACCGTCTCGGTGAACTTCAGATCGTCACCGAGCAGGGGTTGGCCCTGATAAAACCGGTCAAGCCCTGCGCGCGTTGTCCGATTCCCAACATCGACCCAGCTACGTCCCTCAGCAGTCCCGAGGTCTGTGACACGCTGCATACTTACCGGCAGGACCCGCGTCTGAAGGGCGCTTTGAGCTTTGGCATGAACGCCATCGTGTTGCAAGGTAGTGACCACCTGTTGAGGGTGGGGCAAAGCATCACGGCCAACTACCGCTTCGACTGACTGTTAACGCGACAATCGTCGGGGCACTGTGTGACGCGAGCCGGAGTCCGGCTCCAGCGGCAGGGGCCGGGGCAGCACCGGCATCAGAAAACGGACCGGCCGGGGCGTGTGGCCCCTGTCGACGAGCAGGTCAGGCGCGGCTTGCGGCAATGGCTGCGCGTCCATCAGCCGCTCGCTGAGCAGCCCGCCGCTGAATTGAACGGCAGGACGGACTTCGAGTCTGGGTTTTAGCGCGGCAGCAGGCCTGCGGCGATCCGCCGTGGAGCCAGTTCGCTGAACGGTTCGCCCGAGGGGACGCTTTCGATATCGAGGTCAAACTGTGCCTCATCGACCCTGCCCGGTGTCCTTATCACGGAACTTGCGGTCAACCGCATGGCTACCCATGGGCTCCCGGCCCCGGCTGGCCGCATATCGCATACACTTCTCCCCCTGTTTTTGAAGGTTTGTCATGAGTTTGAAGTGCGGTATTGTCGGTCTGCCCAACGTCGGAAAATCCACCTTGTTCAACGCCCTGACCAAGGCGGGAATTGCGGCCGAGAACTATCCTTTTTGCACGATTGAGCCCAATGTGGGCATCGTGGAAGTGCCTGACGCACGGCTGGATGCACTTTCAGCCATCGTCAACCCGCAAAAGATTCAACATGCGATTGTCGAGTTTGTCGATATTGCCGGCCTGGTGGCCGGCGCCAGCACCGGTGAGGGCCTGGGCAACAAGTTTCTCGCCCACATCCGCGAAACCGACGCCACCCTCAATGTGGTGCGCTGCTTCGAAGACGACAACGTAATCCACGTGGCCGGCAAGGTGGATCCGATCTCCGACATTGAAGTGATCCAGACCGAGCTGTGCCTGGCGGATCTGACGGCGGTTGAAAAGGCCTTGCACCGGGTGACCAAGACCGCGCGATCGGGCGACAAGGAGTCGATCAAGCTGGTGGCGATTCTGGAGAAATGCCAAGCTGCACTGAACGAGGCCAGACCCGTGCGTACGCTGGCGTTCAGCAAGGAGGAGTTGCCGCTGTTGGCGCAGTTTTTCCTGATCACCGCCAAGCCCGCCATGTTCGTGGCCAATGTGGCCGAGGATGGTTTTGTGAACAACCCCTTCCTGGACCGCCTGACAGCCTACGCCGCCGCGCAAAACGCGCCGGTGGTGGCCATCTGCGCCAAGATGGAAGCCGAAATGGCTGACATGGAAGAGGAGGACAAAAAGATGTTCCTCGCTGAAATCGGTCAGGACGAGCCTGGACTGAATCGCCTGATAGTCGCCGCCTACAAGCTGCTCGGCCTGCAAACCTACTTTACGGCAGGCGTGAAAGAGGTGCGGGCCTGGACCATCCATGTCGGCGACACCGGTCCGCAAGCCGCCGGCGTCATCCACACCGATTTCGAGAAGGGCTACATCCGCGCCCAGACCATTGCCTTTGACGACTTCATCACCTACCAGGGCGAGCAGGGCGCCAAGGATGCGGGCAAGATGCGCAGTGAAGGCAAGGATTACGTTGTCAAGGACGGCGACGTGATGAACTTCCTGTTCAGCAGCTGAGCGTCGTCCGAGAAACACTGGTTTTTCGATCAGTTGAGAGTGTTTTATGCCTCTGGCCTTTTTCTGATGGGCGCAGGAAGCTATTAATTTAGTAGCAATATTTTTTCGAAGTCCCGAGAGGCCATTGCCCATGACAGAACCCGTCCGCCTCGCCAAACGCCTTGCGCAGATGCTCAATTGTTCGCGTCGCGAGGCCGAGCAGTACATCGAAGGCGGCTGGGTGCGTGTCGATGGGGCAGTCGTCGAAGAGCCGCAGTTCCGGGTG
>JBKJZS010000141.1:0-1121 GCA_046714915.1 Polaromonas sp.
GTTTAGCCCAGTAAAGCAGCGCGGCTTCGCGTCCGCCAAGCAATGCGGCCTAACCCCTTCCACGCGGTACATTTTCTCAGTCCGGGCCCTGGCGTCCTGCCGCTGTCGCCCGCTTAGCTCCAACTACAAGGGCTACAAGGGCTTCCCCACCTTTGTCAAACACAATCCAACCGTGGATGAATCGCGCAGCGATTGACCACGGAAGCTGAATTCTTTACTTTCACTGCATCACCCCGTGATATCTGTCGTTGCCTGTTGAGTACGAGGCATGTGGACGGCGAAACTACAAACGGTCATTCGAGGCTGCTTTTGCTTGCAGCGGACCCTGATTGAGAAGACGCGCGCCGGGGGCTCCATTCGTTAGTCGGGGATCAGCACAGTTTCCCATGCTGTTACCTCCCTTGAGATGATCGAGCATTCCCCGGCGCAGGTCCAAACCTTTCACTCATCAACGACAAGTCATCACACGGTGACATCTACAACTTCAAATTGCTGCAGCAAGGCGGGAACTGACTACGCAGGCATCTTGAACCCCTCACCGCGCTGCAGCATGGCCCAGCACATGCGCGCATTCTTGGCCGCAATGGCCACCACTGCTTTGCAGTACCCCCGCCTCTGCTGTACGCTGATCGCCCAGCGGCTCACCGGGTCGGTCTTGTTCTTGGCCGATTGCAGCACCGCCTTGCCGCCCATGATCAACAGGGTACGCAAGTACGGCTCACCGGCCTTGGTAATTCGGCCCAACCGCTGTTTGCCGCCTGAGCTGTACTGGCCTGGCACCAAGCCCAGCCAGGCACAGAACTGGCGACCACAGGTGAAGTCATGGCCTTTGCCGACGGTGGCCACAATCGCGCTGGCCGTCGTCGGGCCTATGCCACCGAGCTGCATGAGTTGGCGGGACTGTTCGTCCTCTTTGGCGATATGGGCCAGGTGTTTGTCGTATTGGTGGATGCGCTCATCGAGTCGGGTGAGTTCGCTCAAGGCATCGCCGACCACGGTGTTGCACCAGCCCGGCAGGTCTTCCAGGTGCTGGTGTGCTTCGCGGCGTACCGTTGCGGCCTTGAGAGGCAGCACGATGCCCAATTCGGACAGCAGGCCGCGAATGCGGTTGATCAGCGCGG
>JBKJZS010000142.1:0-1969 GCA_046714915.1 Polaromonas sp.
GTCGTCTATGGCGACATCGGCACCAGCGTCCTGTATGCCCTGAAGGAAGTCTTCGCTTCCGGGCATGTGGAGTTTTCCACCGCCAACATCTACGGCGTGCTGTCCATGATTTTCTGGACGCTGACCGTCATCGTGTCGATCAAGTATGTGGTGCTGGTGCTCCGCGCTGACAACAACGGGGAGGGCGGGCTGGTCGCCATGCTGGCGCTGGCTTCACAGGCGGTCAAAGACAAACCCCAGCTGCGGCGCGTGCTGCTGATCATCGGCATATTCGGCACCGCCATGTTTTATGGCGACGGCGTGATTACACCCGCCATTTCAGTGCTTTCTGCGGTTGAGGGCCTGGAGGTCATTTCCCCGGCCTTCAAGCAGTACGTGATTCCGGTCACGCTGATCGTCCTGTTTGCCCTGTTTGCCGTGCAAAAGCGCGGTACCGCCGGCATTGGCAAATTCTTCGGACCCATCACGCTGGTCTGGTTTGCCGTGATTGCCTTGCTGGGCATTGCCCAGATTCTCACCAACCCGGTGATTCTGAAGGCGCTGAGCCCGCACTATGCCGTGCTCTTCATGTGGTTCAACCCGGGCACCACCTTCATCATTCTGGGGGCCGTGGTGCTGTGCGTCACTGGCGCCGAAGCGCTGTACGCCGACCTCGGCCATTTCGGCAAAAAGCCGATTCGCCTGGCCTGGTTTTCGGTGGTGATGCCAGCCCTCACGCTCAACTATTTTGGCCAGGGTGCGCTGTTATTGAGTAACCCCGAGGCCGTCAAAAACCCGTTTTACCTGATGGCGCCGGAATGGGCTCTGGTACCGCTGGTGCTGCTGGCCACGATGGCCACGGTCATTGCCTCGCAGGCGCTGATCACCGGCGCTTTCAGTGTCACCAAGCAGGTGATTCAGCTCGGCTATCTGCCGCGGCTGAACATCCAGCACACCAGCGTGAAAGACACCGGGCAGATCTACATGCCGCTCGTCAACTGGGTTCTGTTTGTGACCATCGTGCTGGCTGTGGTGCTGTTTCGTTCGTCAAGCAACCTGGCGGCCGCTTACGGCATTGCGGTGTGCACCGACATGCTGATCACCACGATTTTGACGTTCTACGTGATTCGCTATGGCTGGAAATACCCGCTGTGGCTGTGCCTCGCCGCCACCGGCATTTTCTTCATGGTCGACTTTGCCTTCTTTGCGTCCAACCTGATGAAGCTGTTTGCCGGCGGCTGGTTCCCGCTGGTTATTGGCGGCGTCATCTTCACCCTGATGATGACCTGGAAGCAGGGGCGAGCGATGCTCAATGAGAAGCTGCGCGCCGATGCGATTGACCTGCCGAGCTTTCTGGCGGCGGTGTTTATCAGCCCCCCGGCCCGCGTTGAAGGCACGGCGGTGTTTTTAACCGCCGAGCCGGGTACTGTGCCCAATGCCCTGCTGCACAACCTCAAGCACAACAAGGTGCTGCATGAGCAAAACCTGTTTGTCACCGTGCGCAACCACGCGGTGCCCTGGATCGGCATGGACAAGCGGCTGGCGATCGAGTCGCTCGGCCACAACTGCTGGCAGGTGGTGATTCACTACGGCTTCAAGAACGACCCGGACGTACCGACAGCGCTGCAGCAGATGCGGGGCCGCGGCTGTGAGCTGGATAATATGAGCACCAGCTACTTCCTGTCGCGCGACTTGGTGGTTCCGACGATCGGTGGTGGCATGTCGCAATGGCGGGAAAAGCTCTTTGCGCAAATGCATCACAACGCCAGCGGGGCGGCGGACTTCCTGAATTTGCCAAATAACTCTGTGGTGGAACTCGGTAGCAAGATCGAGATTTGATGGCTCTGACCCTTATCTGACAGACGCTGGCAGCTATTTAATCAGTAGCATTTTTCAGCATCCCGTCTGTCATCCCGGGCTCGATCCGGGATCCATGGGAGTTTTTGGGGTCAGAGCCCAAATTCGCCGAGCCTATGGCTCGCCCGAAGGG
>JBKJZS010000143.1:0-15861 GCA_046714915.1 Polaromonas sp.
TAGTAGAAGTCGTCAATCTTGTAGGCGCCTTCACCGACCTCGTCATCGAGTTTTTCGCTGTTCGGGCCAACGACCCCCGCCTGCAGCGCTTCAAGTAGCATCAAGTATTCCTTGACCGACACCGGCAACTTGGCCGAGCGCAGCGTGTAGAAAAAGTCGATCAGCATGGCGTCATTTTCCGTAGAATTTTCTCGCCGGGCCGCCCCAGGGGAAAATTAGCCTTACAGGGGGCAGCACATTACACCGAGTAAAAAGCGTGTGGGCCACCATTTCATTTCCGGGTTTTGCCGAGCTGATGGCTGAGGTGAGCCTTCGCGGCGGGCCACTCGCTGGCAACAATGCTGTACACACAGGTGTCGCGCAGGGTGCCATTGGATGCAAGCTGGTGGTTGCGCAGCACACCATCGAGCTTGGCGCCCAGCCGTTCAATGCCAGCGCGGCTTTGCTGATTGAACCAGTGGGTACGAAACTCGACCGCGATGCAATCGAGCGCTTCAAAGGCATGGGTCAACATCAACAGCTTGCATTCGCTGTTGAGTGCGCTGCGCTGTACCCGCTGGCGGTACCAGGTAGAACCTATTTCCACGCGCCGGTTGGCCTCGTCAATGTTCATGTAAGTGCTCATGCCCACGGCTTGCCCGCTGGCAGCGTCAATGACCGCGAAGGGGAGCATGGACCCTGTGGCCAGCAGGCCCAGGCGCCTGTCAATCTCGGCGTGCATTTTTTCCGGAGTCGGTATGAAGGTGTACCAGAGCTTCCAGAGCTCACCGTCCTTGACCGCCTCGACCAGATCGTCATGGTGCGCGTGCGACAGCCGCTCCAGGCGGGCATGTTGGCCTGTCAGAGTGACGGGTTCGGCGATAGCCATGCCTTAGTCCTCTTTGCGTTTAGCCTGTTTCGCCCGCCAGCGCCGCGCCAATTGAAGGCCCAGGCCCCCGCCCAAGCCCACCATCACGATGCCGATAATGCTGCTATTGCCGTAGCCAGCGGCGAAGATATCGAAGCCGAAGAAGCGGCCCAGCCAGAAACCAAGCAGTGCACCGCCGACGAAGCCGACGGCATCGGACAGACCTTCGACCAGCATTGATTTGCTCATGAGTGGGGCTCTTTTTAACGGTTGTGGCGCTGCATGAACACCAGTTTTTCGAACAGCGTGACATCCTGCTCGTTCTTGAGCAGAGCGCCCACCAGCGGCGGCACGGCGACCTTGTCTTCCTTGCTTTGCAGCGCCTCGAGTGGAATGTCTTCGGCTACCAGCAGCTTGAGCCAGTCCAGCAGCTCGCTGGTCGATGGCTTCTTCTTCAGCCCCGGCAGGCTGCGCACGTCATAAAAGGTTTTCATGGCTGCGGTGAGCAGCTCTTTTTTCAGGCCCGGAAAATGCACATCGACGATTTGCTTCATCGTGTCGGCATCGGGAAACTTGATGTAATGGAAAAAGCAGCGGCGCAGAAACGCTTCCGGCAGCTCTTTTTCGTTGTTGGAGGTGATGAAAACCAGCGGCCGGTGTTTGGCCTTGATCAGCTCGCGCGTTTCGTACACATAGAATTCCATGCGGTCGATCTCGCGCAGCAAGTCGTTGGGAAATTCAATGTCGGCCTTATCGATCTCGTCAATCAACAGCGCCACCGGCTCGTCGGCGGTAAAGGCCTGCCACAGCACGCCCTTGACGATGTAGTTGTGAATGTCCTTGACTTTCTCGTCGCCGAGCTGCGAGTCGCGCAGGCGCGAGACCGCGTCGTATTCATACAGCCCCTGCTGCGCCTTGGTGGTCGACTTAATGTGCCATTGCAGCAGCGGCAGCTGCAGCGCCTGGGCCACTTCCTCGGCCAGCATAGTCTTGCCGGTGCCGGGTTCGCCTTTGACGAGCAAGGGTTTTTTGAGCGTCGCCGACGCATTGACCGCGAGCATCAGATCCTGGGTTGCGACGTAGTTTTTGGAGCCTTGGAATTTCATGGTTGGCAGCGAATGTGAGCTTGAAGAGATGTGAATCTGCGGTGATTAAGCCTGACACGACTTGGTCGCAGCAGGCCCAGATATAATCCGTGGTTGTTTTATATAGCAAATTCTCACCTGATTGTGCGCGCAAAATGACCAAGTTGTTCACCACGATATTCGCCATTGCTGTCTCATTTGTGACGGCTACTGCCCATTCCCAGGACATCAAGGGCGATGTCAAAGCCGGCGAATCAAAAAACGCCATGTGTATTGGTTGCCACGGCATTGTGGGTTATCAGGCCAGTTTTCCCGAGGTCTATAAGGTCCCGATGATTTCGGGGCAAAGCGCCAAATACATCGCTTACGCCCTTAACGCCTATAAAAAAGGCGAGCGCAAGCACCCCACGATGCGCGGCATCTCCGAGTCCCTGAGTGACCAGGATATTGCTGATCTGTCCGTCTATTACAGCGCTCATGGGGTCATCGATGGCGCGGCTCCGGCAGCCAGAACGGTCAAAGCACCCAGCGCGGCAGTGGCAGCATTGCTGGGCAAGGCCAACTGCGCGTCGTGCCACGGCGCCGACTTCAGCAAGCCGATTGTCCCCAGCTACCCCAAGCTCGGCGGCCAGCATGCGGACTACCTGTTTGTGGCGCTCAAAGCCTACAAGGTGGAGAACAACCCCAAAGTCGGTCGCGGTAATGCCATTATGGCGGGCATGGCCAAGCAATACACCAACGCAGAACTCAAGCAGCTGGCCAACTACCTGGCGTCCGTTGAAGGCGACCTGAAGGTTCTTCCGCAGAGCAAGTTCCGCTGAAAAAGCCCCAACCAATAAAAAAGCCGCTGAATCAGCGGCTTTTTTATTGCCTGTCGAACCCTCAGTCCCGGGTGGCGTGCCGCTGTACACAATCGATATAAGCCGCGCCATTGGGGGCCTGGCCGGCCCGCTGGCTTTCCCAGACCATCTGACCCAGGCAGTCCATGGCTGCGTGGTGGGCGTCATGCAACGAATTACGCCACGCCGTCAGCAGTTCGATCGCCTGCCGGATGCCGTGCGGCTGGTCGATGGAGCACTGCTCGCTGATCGACAGGTGCATGGACAGGTGCAGAAACGGATTCGTTTTACCGGCTTCCACGTCATACATCCGGGCCAGAGCCGCATCGCTATCGGCCAGATGGGCATGGTATTCGGGGTGCTCTTCCATCCACTGACTTGCTATTATTTCAATAGCTTCCAGTGCTAGACCTGAGCGAGTTTTAGAATAAACAGAGCAAAAAAATCGGCGTACGTCGGCTTGCGAAGGGGTGAACATCAGACAAGCGTAGCATGGGCCCTATTTCCGTTGCCTCTGTGGTGTTTCAGGCACTTCTCTGGACTCAGGGTCAATGTCCTACGCGGTTTTTGGGGTCTCTCGAGTAGATTACGTTCTTGGCAGCGCGATCCCGGCAAGCGTGCGCCGTTCAGTCAACCATCCGGCGAGGAGAGTTTTATGAATGCAATGAGAATCACCGGCATCGTTTTAATTGTGCTCGGGTTGGCCGGCTTTTTTACCGGCGGCTTCAGTTTCACTAAAAACACCACAGCGGCCAAGCTTGGCCCTATCCAGTTGACCGTGAAGGAAGAAGAGTCGGTCAATATTCCCCAGTGGCTGAGTATCGGTGCGGTGGTGCTCGGCGCCGTGGTGCTGGTGATGGGCGCGCGCAAGTCCTGAAAGCTAGCTCCCCACGTTCGTTTGCTTCGTGCCACTCCCTGCTACCGAGGGAGCTAATTTCCCTCAGGACGGCCCGTCGGGATATTGCCGGTCTCAGGCGCGCTGAACGCTGAGCATGAGCGAGATGGTTTGCGCCGCGGCCTGCAGCGCTGGCAGCATGGCGTCCTGCATGACCTTGGCGCTGGTCCGGTTGGCCTGGCCGCTGATGTTCAGGGCCGCCACCGTGCGACCCAACCGGTCGTGGATGGGTGCCGCCATGGACACCAGGCCTTCCTCCAGCTCCTGGTTGACCAGGCACCAGCCCTGTTTGCGCGTCTGCGCAATTTTCAGTCGCAGTGCGTCCAGTTCTGTCACTGTGTGCCGGGTCAGCGGCTCAGGCCTTGATGCCTTCAGGCAGGCCATGGCTTGTTCTTCTGGCAAACCGGCCAGCAAGACCCGCCCCATGGACGTGCAATAAGCGGGCAGCCGGGAGCCGACACCTAACGTAATGCTCATGATCTTGTGGGTGGCTACGCGCATCACATACACAATGTCGGTGCCATCGAGCACGGCGGCCGAGCACGATTCTTTGACTTCTTCGACCAGGTTTTCCATCACCGGCTCGGCCAGATTCCAGATGGGCATCGAGGACAGGTAGGCAAACCCCAGGTCCAGAATGCGGGGAGTCAGTGAAAAATATTTTCCATCACTTTCGACATAGGCAAGCGCCTGCAGGGTGAGCAAAATGCGTCGCGCACTGGCGCGGCTCAAGCCGCTGCGGGCTGCTACTTCACTCAGTGTTTGGCGCGGCGACTGGGTGCTGAACGAACGTATCACTTCCAGCCCGCGTGCAAAGGATTGGACATAGTTGTCGCCGGGCTTGGGCCCGGCCCGCCCATCAGAAGTCAGGGGTAACGCCGCAATTGCCATCAGTGTGGAAATCTCCTAGAATTCATTATACGAACATTTGTTCTATATAAGAACAAATTTCCTTTTTGTTCCTCGATGTGGAGACAGCTTCATGATCAACAAGATAGCCCGGTCGGTGGCTGAGGCGCTGGCCGGTGTGAACGATGGTGCGACCGTGATGATCGGCGGCTTTGGCACGGCGGGCATCCCGAACGAGCTGATTGACGGGCTGATTGAGCAGGGTGCAAAAGACCTGATAGTCGTCAACAACAACGCCGGCAATGCTGACACGGGCCTGGCGGCCCTCCTCAAAACG
Organism: Polaromonas sp.; assembly: GCA_046714915.1. GTDB lineage: Bacteria > Pseudomonadota > Gammaproteobacteria > Burkholderiales > Burkholderiaceae_C > Polaromonas. Next base: position 4,853 of record JBKJZS010000143.1, read on the forward strand.
GGCCGCGTGCGCAAAATCATCTGCAGCTTTCCGCGGCAGGCCGACAGCTATGTGTTTGACGAGTTGTACCGCTCCGGCAAGCTGGAGCTGGAGTTGGTTCCGCAGGGCAACATGGCCGAGCGCATCCGCGCCGCAGGGGCCGGCATAGGCGCTTTTTTCACGCCTACCGGATTTGGTACGGAGCTGGCCAAAAACAGGGATGGCACGTCCAAGGAGACCCGCGAAATCAATGGCAGGCACTATGTGCTGGAAATGCCGATCTACGGTGACGTGGCCCTGATCAAGGCGGAGTGCGGCGACCGCTGGGGCAACCTGACCTACCGCAAGGCAGCTCGAAACTTTGGCCCGGTCATGGCCACCGCGTCCAAACACACGGTGGCCACAGTGCATGAGATTGTCGAGCTTGGCGCGTTGGATCCGGAGCATATTGTGACGCCGGGCCTCTTTGTGCACCAGATTGTGAAGATCGAGCGCCTCGCCACGCAGGCCGGCGGCTTTAAACAGGCAGCATAGTATGAATCCACCCCCACGCGCACTGCATTCGCTGCCCCCCGATGGGTCGCAATCCTCCTTTGCAATCGGCCTGGCAGGAGGCCTGAAATGATTTACCAGAAAAGAAGCAAAGATCAACTCGCCGCCCGCGTGGCGCAGGACATCCCCGAGGGCGCCACGGTCAACCTGGGCATCGGAATGCCGACCCTGGTAGCCAACCACATTCCGTCCAGCCGTGAAGTGCTGCTGCACAGCGAAAACGGCATTCTGGGCATGGGTCCGGCGCCAGCCGAAGGCGACGAAGACTACGACCTGATCAATGCCGGCAAGCAGCCGGTGACCTTGCTCAGAGGCGGCTCGTATTTCCACCATGCCGACAGCTTTGCAATGATGCGCGGCGGCCACCTCGACATCTGTGTGCTGGGCGCCTTCCAGGTCTCCAGCACCGGCGACCTGGCCAACTGGCATACCGGGGAAAAAGACGCGATTCCCGCAGTCGGCGGCGCCATGGACCTGGCGATTGGCGCCAGGCAGACTTGGGTGATGATGGATTTGTTGACCAAAAAAGGCGAGAGCAAGGTTGTCAAGGCCTGCACCTACCCCTTGACCGGCATTGCCTGTGTCAAACGCATTTACTCCGAGCTGGCGACACTGGACTGCACTCCACAAGGCCTGTTGCTGATTGATAAAGTCGATGGGCTGACGCACGCCGAACTGGAAAAACTTGTCGGCTTGAACATCGCTGTGTGAACTAGTGACCCATTTTTTTAATCATCAATTCCGTTCGGACTGAACGGTGAATCTGGAAAACCACATGAACCCACAAGCTTTTATCTGCGACGCAATTCGCACTCCCTTTGGCCGCTACGGCGGCGCGCTGAGCAGCGTCCGTACCGACGACCTTGCCGCCGTGCCGCTCAAGGCACTGATGGCGCGCAACCCGAATGTCGACTGGCTGGCTGTAAACGACGTGATTTATGGCTGCGTCAACCAGGCCGGTGAAGACAACCGCAATGTGGCGCACATGGCCAGCCTGCTGGCCGGTTTGCCGATGGAACTGCCCGGCGCCACCATCAACCGTCTGTGTGGCTCCGGCATGGATGCCGTGGGCACGGCGGCCCGCGCCATCAAGGCCGGAGAAGCGCGCATGATGATTGCCGGCGGCGTCGAGAGCATGAGCCGCGCACCCTTTGTGATGGCCAAAGCCGAAAGCGCTTTCAGCCGCGCCGCGCAGATGTACGACACCACGATTGGCTGGCGTTTCGTCAATAAGCTGATGAAAGAAAAGTACGGCGTCGATGCGATGCCAGAAACCGCAGAAAATGTCGCCGCCGACTACAAGATCAGTCGCGAGGATCAGGACAAGATGGCGCTGGCCTCACAGCTGAAGGCGGTTGCGGCCCAGAAGTCCGGCTTCTTTGACGCAGAGATCACGCCAGTCACGATTGCGCAGAAAAAAGGCGACCCGGTCCTCGTCAGCAAGGACGAACACCCGCGCGAGACCTCGCTGGAAGCATTGGCCAAACTCAAGGGCGCGGTCCGGCCTGACGGCAGCGTCACGGCCGGCAATGCCTCGGGCGTGAACGACGGCGCCTGCGCGCTTCTGATTGCCAATGAGGAAGCCGCCAGACAAAACGGCCTGAGCCCGCGTGCACGCATCGTCGGCATGGCTACCGCCGGCGTGCCGCCGCGCATCATGGGCATCGGCCCGGCGCCGGCCACCGAAAAAGTGCTGGCACTGACCGGCTTGAGCCTGACGCAAATGGATGTGATTGAGCTGAACGAGGCCTTTGCCGCCCAGGGCCTGGCAGTGCTGCGCCTGCTGGGATTGCAGGACGATGACGTCCGTGTCAATCCGAACGGCGGTGCGATTGCACTGGGTCATCCGCTGGGCGCTTCCGGCGCGCGCCTGGTGACCACAGCGGTCAACCAGTTGCACCGGACCGGTGGCCGCTATGCCCTGTGCACCATGTGTATTGGTGTGGGGCAGGGCATTGCGGTGATTCTGGAACGCGTCTAGGAGCCTCTCGGACCTGGGCCGTCGAAAGCGAAAATCGGCGCCCGCGAAGACAATCCCGGCTCGCGATGCCTGCGTTCCGCCCCGTCATTTGCACCAACGCACTTTCGCCAATCGTCGCCACGGTCGGTAGTTGTCGGACAGAGAGCTAACCCGAAGGAGATCCGCGTGCGCAACCTGAATCAGGACACCATTACCCAAGCCGCGATTGAGCGCTTTGACGGCACGCCTGATGCCCGTCTTAAGGAAGTCATGATAAGCCTGGTGCAGCACCTGCACGCGTTTGCGCGGGAGGTCAAGCTGACAGAAGGCGAATGGACCAAAGGCATCGAGTTTCTCACCGCCACTGGCCATAAGTGTGACGACAAGCGGCAGGAGTTCATTTTGCTGAGCGATACGCTGGGCCTGTCGATGCTGACGGTGGCGATGAATAATGCCAAACCGCCAGGTTGCACCGAAGCCACCGTGTTTGGGCCTTTCCATGTGGAAGGCGCGCCGCATTACGAACACGGCGCTGACCTGGCCAATGGTGCAGCAGGCGAGCCGTGCGTGGTGCGCGGTCGGGTGCTGGGTTTGGGTGGCGAGCCGCTGGCTGACGCCTTGGTGGAGGTCTGGCAAGCCGATGCTGAGGGCAAATATGACGTGCAATACCCTGACCTCGACAAACACCGGGCGCGCGGCGTGCTCAAGACAGGCGCTGATGGCGGCTTCGACTTCAGGACCATCGTGGCCCAGTCCTACCCCATTCCTGTTGATGGGCCGGTGGGCGAGATGTTGCGGGCTACCAACAACCATCCCTGGCGGCCAGCACACCTGCATTTCATGATCACGGCTGCCGGCTATGAAACGCTGATCACGCATGTATTTCGCAGCGGCGACGACTACCTGGACTCCGACGCCGTGTTCGGTGTGCGCCAGTCGCTGGTGGCCGACTGGGTGAAACAGGCCGATGGCGTGTACAGCCTGGATTTCGACTTTGTTCTCAACCCGGCCTGAGCAAGTGGTCAGGGCGGCGGCGCCGCGGTAACGAACCCAACGCAAATAGTAAATGACACAACCAATGACTGATGACTTGCAAAGACAATTTCTGATTCGCCAGGGGGGCGAGCGTTGTACGTAGGGCGCGATGGCGGCGACAGGGAGCGCCTTGCTATACGGCGCGATAATCTCAAGCTGCAATGGTTAGGAGCCCGCGCTCGCATCCGGTGGGCGTATGTTGTCTGTGAGTTTTCCACTCATCACTGATCCCTTCTTCTACGCCGTGGCGATTCCCGCCGTACTTTTTCTGGGTATCAGAAAAAGTGGTTTCGGTGCGGGTTTTGGTTCGCTCGCTGTACCATGATGGCGCTTGCCGTGACCGTACCGCAGGCGACCGCCATCCTGATGCCAGTGTTGTTGGCAATCGATGTCTTGGGCATGGCGACGTTTCGCAAGAACTGCGACATGCGGCTGGTGAAATTCCTCGTGCCCTGTGGCTTGGTGGGCACGCTGCTGTTCAAGGTGCTCCCGCCCAATACAGTGGCAGGGATTGTGGGCGCCTTCACCTTGCTGTTCCTGGCCCAGCGCCTGCTGTTTCCGCCCAAGCCCAACAGCCCGCCGCCGCCGCGCTGGGTGGGCGCGCTGCTCACGGTCACCTCGGCTTCACAAGTTTCATCTCGCATGCTGGCGGGCCACCCATTAGCGCCTATGTGATTCCGCTGCGCCTGTCGCCGGTGACTTTCACCGCGACACTTTCCTACTTTTTCTTTGTGATCAATCTGTCCACGTGGATTCGTTACGGCCTGCTGGGCTTGCTGGATCTGCGCAATATGAGCACCTCGCTGGGCCTGCTGCCGCTGGCGCCGATCGGTGTCTGGATAGGGGTGCGTCTGGCCAGGCGCATCAACCCGGTGTTGTTTTACAGGCTGCTGTACCTCGGCATGCTCCTCACCGGCGGCAAGCTGCTTTGGGACGGCTTGCGTTAGCAGCGGGCAGGCTGGGCAGCCTGGCGAGGGGGGCGTTAAAACTTCACAGGTGGATTTTTTGCGAATTTCTGTGAAAATCCCTGACATGAGGACGAAAGCATACGTATCACCGCTTGAAGCCGGCCAGGCTGCTGCTTTCTCTGAACTCCCGTTTTCCCGCCTGCCTGCATGACCACCGTCGTCTTTGCTGATCTCGTCAGGAGCACCAACATGTTCGAGCGGCTGGGTGACGAGACTGCCTCGCGTTTTGTCACGCAACTTGTCGGGGCACTAAGTCAGGTCTTTGAGCAGCACAGTGGCCGTGTTGTCAAACTGCTCGGTGACGGTCTGTTTGTGGTGTTCCCATATGAGGGCGATGCGTTGGCGGCCTGCGTCAGCATCCAGAAGAGTTTTCTGGAAAAACCCATCCGGCCCGACGGCAGTGGCGCGCCGGTGCAGATGCAGATGGGCATCGAATCGGGGGAAGTCGTCGAAATCGACGGCGACTGTTTCGGCGATACCGTCAATTCGGCAGCGCGTCTGGCCAACCTGGCCGGTGCGGCGCAAATTCTGACCACGCATAGCGTCTGGTCGGCGTTGGGTTCGGTGCAACAGTCTTCGCTGCGCAGCTTGGGACCGATGCACCTGCGCGGCAGGACTGAGGCGAGCCATGTTTACCGCGTGGAGTGGCAGACCGGCCAGGTTGACGAGTCCACGACGATGGAGCGTTCCATGGTGTCCGATGGCGCACAGCAGGTGCTGGAGCTGGTGGCCGGTGAGAAAACCGTACAAATCGACGCCATGAGCTCGATGATTTCAATCGGGCGCGGTGAGGGCGCTTCACTGGCATTGAACGACCCGCGTGTGTCCAGGATGCACGCGACGCTGGAATGGCGGGAGGGGCAGTTCGTGCTAAGCGATGCATCGAGCTACGGCACCTGGGTGTATTTTGGCAACCAGAGCGAAGCCGTGGTGTTGCGCCGCACCGAATGTTATTTGGTGGGCAGCGGCCAGATTGCCGCAGGCTGCGAGCGCAAAGAGGGTAGCCCGCTAATTAGTTTTTCAATCCGCGGCTGAGGTTGCGAGACCTGTTTGAGCCGGCGATTGCAGGCTAGAATCGATTTGTTTCAAAACGTATCTTGATGCGGGACTTCCCTTAATCCAATGACCCCCGCCGCGTGGCCATCAAGACCATCAAGGTGGAAAACCTCTCCGAAGAAGCTGCAGCTGACTACGAAGCTCGGTTTCGAACCGAGGCCCGTTCGGCAGCCCGCCTGCAGCATCCCAATATTGTCAGCGTCTATGACTCGGATCGCCACGGTGACATGGCCTACCTAGTCATGGAGTTCATCCTGGGCGAAGATCTAAAACACCATCTGGACGGCGGGAAGCTCTATTCCCTGGAGCAGTCGCTGCGCATGGTTCGCGACCTGCTGTCCGCGCTGGAGTATGCACACCGGCAAAACATCGTGCACCGCGATGTGAAACCCGCGAATTTGCTGATCGAGGCTGATGGCCGGGTCAAACTGACCGACTTCGGTGTGGCTCGTATCCAGGACTCCGGCGAGGCTACCCGGACTCAGGGCTCGATAGTCGGCACCCTCAAATACATGTCACCCGAACAGGTGCAGGGCCAGCCGATTGACGCCCGGGCCGACCTGTTTGCGGCGGGTATTGTTTTATCCAGCTCCTCACTGGCAAGCGGCCTTTTGACGACGATACCGACTTCGCGATCATTCAGCAAATTGTCGGTCACACCCCGGCCGCCCCCAGCTCGTTTAACGCCCTGTTGCCGCCGGCCATTGACGCCGTGCTGGCGCGCGCGCTGGCCAAAAAACGCGACCAGCGCTTCACGACGGCGCAGGACTTTGCGTTGGCCTTGCAGGATGCCAGCAACCAGGCCTCTGACCCGACTGTTGTCCCCCGGCCAGCCAGCCCCGTCGCCGCGGCGGCCACACACTTGACACCGGCACCAAGAACTCGCGCGCCGGCGGCTCAACGGTCAAGCTGGTGTCCTCAGGAACCAACACGGGCTCTACCGTGACGCAGGAACTCGAGCTGGTGTACTGGAAAGACATCAAGGAGTCTGACGACCTGGAAGACCTGGAAGGTTTTTTAGACAGGTTTCCTTCAGGAATTTATGCGGATCTGGCTCGCCGTCGCGTAAAAAAGCTCAATAGCCTGGCTCTCGCTGAGGACTCAGGTACCAACTCTCTAACCTCCATAACTGTCGTTGTTCCCGAGGCGGAAGCCGAATCGGCACGACTATGGGCTAACAAGGACTTCGTCCCGATTGCCGCCACCACCCCGGCCGATGCCGCGGGTGCCAATGCAGTCGCTGGTGCCAACCTGCTTGATCCGGCCCAAAGCGCTGAGGTGGCCTTGCCGATGGCCAGCGTGGCTCCAGACCGAATTGCCGTCGCCAAGACAGCAGCGCCGGCTCCGGATCAAGCCGGCGCGCCGGCTGTTGTCGCCCGGCTCACCGAGCAGCCTGGGGCCATTGCCCCGCGTGAATTGCCGGCACCGGTCGGGTCGCCCGCTCGCCGCTCGCCAATGCCGGTAGTTGCGATGACGAGCATGGCCGTGCGAGTGGCCTCCGCCATCGCTTTCAAGCTGTGGTCAGGAGCTGCGGCGCCGGCCCCTGTGGCCTCGTCAGCGCTCACCTCCGGCGTACCGGCTATCACACCGGCGCCGCTATTGGCTGCGCCGTTAGCGGCCCTCTTGCCGGCGTCCCGGCTCCCGCCCCGGCAGATTGTTGATACTGCAGCTGAAAAACTGTCGGCGGCCAAGCCCGCCACCACCAAGCCCGTGGCAACTGTAAACACGGCGACTGAGCGCCCACTCGTCTTGGCATCAGGGTCCACGCCCATGCAGGCCTGCAATCACCGCATTCTGCTGGGCTTTCAAATTTGCATGAATGAGCAGTGCGGCAAAGCCGCGTTCAGCAATCATCCGGTGTGTGGAGCGCCGTGCGATGGACAAGTTGCGCCAGGAAGCGCGGGAGTACCGCAATTGAAGGAGTGCCTGGGTCTCGGGGTGCTATCAAGCAAGGCGCTATTTGCGTCCTTCCGTTATGGGTGGTTTCAAGCCCAGGCCAAAGCACAGATTGACCAGGATTGCCGATCAGGGGTGCGGCGCCGGAACCTCGCGCAATAGATCTGTGGCGGGGCTGCCTGGGTCGTACTACGGCTGCGACCTCCACGATGGCTTGTCTGCCGGTACGATAGCGTAAAAATATCAGGAGATTCGTATGCCTGTGGTTGTGATTGCCAATCCCAAAGGCGGCGTCGGTAAAACGACACTGGCCACCAACGTTGCGGGGTATTTTTCCAGCCAGGGCCATGCGGTCATGCTCGGCGATGCCGACCGCCAGCAATCGTCGCGGCTCTGGTTGGGGCTGCGGCCGCCGGCAGCGCGGCCCATCGCGACCTGGGATGTCAACGCCGACCTGATTGTCAAGCCGCCCAGAGGTACCACCCATGTGGTGCTGGACACGCCGGCCGGCCTGCACGGCTGGCGTTTTAACGATGTGGTCAAGCTGGCCGACAAAGTCATCGTGCCGTTGCAGCCAAGCGTGTTTGATATTTTTGCCACCCGGGCGTTTCTCGACCAGCTTGCCGAGCACCGACGTGCCGGCAAGATGCAGGTCGGGATTGTCGGGATGCGGGTCGATGCGCGCACCATCGCAGCCGACAAGCTACGCGGCTTTGTCGAAAGTCTGGGCCTGCCGGTGCTCGGCTATGTGCGCGATACGCAAAACTACATCCACATGGCAGCACGCGGGCTGACACTGTTTGACGTGGCTCCGAGCCGGGTTGAAAAAGACCTGGAGCAATGGGCAGACATTTGTCGCTGGCTTGAGCACTGACATTCAGGTACGGCTGCGGGGCGGGTGACAATCAAGCCCGGCTGGCGCGGCTTGTCAGCCTCCATCCGTGTCGCTGGCTGGACAAGCCGGCACCCCGACCGGCGTTACAGTCTGGGCATGAAAATTTTCCAGACCCTCCCCGAGCTGGCTGCCTGTGTGGGCCAGGAAGTCGCTGTCAGCGACTGGCTCACCATCACCCAGTCGCAGGTGAACCAGTTTGCCGAAGCCACCGGCGACCACCAGTGGATCCATGTGGATCCGGAAAAAGCCAAGGCCGGGCCCTTCGGCGGGCCGATCGCGCACGGATTTTTGACCCTGTCGCTGCTGCCGAAATTTTTTGAATCTTCGTTTGAAATCGTGCAAAGCCGCATGGGCGTGAACTATGGCCTGAACAAGGTGCGTTTCACGGCGCCGGTGCCAGTGGGCAGCCGGCTGCGGGCGCGTATGAAGCTGCTGGCCTGCGAGCCCATCGACAACCAGGGCGTTCAAATGACCTGGGAGGTTATTGTGGAGCGGGAGGGTGCGGCTAAACCGGTGTGTGTCGCCGAATCGCTGGTGCTGCGTTACCCCTGAGGTTGCCCGTTCAAGTTGCTGAGTCGCGCAGGCAAAAAAGAAAAGCCCCACCCGGACACGACCCGGGTGGGGCTTTTTTATTCAAGGCAATTTCCGTGCGGGAAGGTGACTGGGTGCTTAAGCCCGGCCAGGGGCCGTATTATCCAGCGCTTGGAAGTTGGCACGGGTTTGAACGGCTTCTGCCCGCACCTCGTCGCGTTTGCTCTGGCTGGCCGCCGGCGTGGCGGCGGCGGTCATGCCACCGTCGACCTGGCTGCTGGCAGTGACGGGGCCTTTTTTGACGGTCAAGGCATCGGCGCGCACTTCTGCACGTGATTTGCTGCTGACGAAGGGACGCTGGGGTTCCTGTGCATTGTCAGCACCGGCGGCGAATGCGCTCATGGAGGCCAGGCTAGCGGCGGCGATCAAGGCGGAGGCGATAAATTTCGAGTTCATGATGAAGGTCTTTGCAAAAGTTAATAAGACGTTTCCGGGCAGGGCCGGCATCATCAATCCCTTCTGTCCAGCCTCGGTGAGTCGTTTTTATGGGTATCGGCTCATCGATGGGGTGAACTTTACTATTGCGTACAAAGAAGAAAAACAGCATTTAATTAAATTATTTATTGCTATTTAAGAAATAATGGAGGCTTTATTTATTAAGTAGTTACCCTCTATGGATCGACTTTTATCGATGCGAGCCTTTCAGCAAGTAGTCGACGACGGCGGATTCGCTGCCGCTGCCCGGACGCTGGACATGTCGCCTGCCGTGATGACGCGGCTGATTACGGATCTTGAGCAGCATTTGGGTGCCCGCTTATTGCAACGTACGACGCGCAAGCTGTCGCTGACCGAGGCCGGTCAGTCCTATCTTCTACGTGTGCGGCACATCCTCAACGATGTGCACGAAGCCGAAGCAAGCACGCGTCAGCAAACGGATGAGGTTGCCGGCCTGTTGCGCATCCACACGCAGCCCGTTATGGCCGTGCACATTCTGGCGCCGCTGGTGGCCGAATTCCGGCGCCGCTATCCGAAGGTGGTGCTGGACATCACGGTGGACTCGCCGCTCGTTCCTCCCATTGAAGATTTCGACTTGACGATTCTTGGCGCCGGCCGGCTTTATGACGCCAATGTTGTAGCGCGGCCGGTGATCGTCTCCGAGGGTCTGTTATGCGCTTCGCCTCAGTATTTGCGCAGTGCTGGAACGCCGCAGCAGCCGGAAGATTTGCAAAAGCATGCTGTCCTGCGGCTGAGTCAGGCGGGCATTCGGCAGCGGGAATGGCAGCTGTTCAACCCCGAGGAGGGTGACCGGGAGGTAGCGGTCGACATCAAACCTGTGCTGATGGCCAACCACAGCGATACCTTGCTGCGCGCAACGCTGGATGGCGCCGGCATTAGTGCGCAGCCCCTTGACCTGGTGGCGAACTACCTGCGTGACGGGCAACTGCAGCGCCTGCTCGCCCCCTGGATCACCGGGCGTTTCACCTTGTACGCGGCCTTGCCCAGCCGTAAATACGTTCCAGCCCGCGCCAGAGTCTTCATGGAATTCCTGATCGAGCAGACTCGCCTGAAAGCGGCCCAGGCTGAACGGACCTGGCCTCCGAGGCCGGACAAAAACGGGGATGGCGCAGGCTGAGAGCCGGTCGACTTCAAGCGCTGTTGATACCTGGGACATTGATGGGTGTAGCCCGGACTGACCTACGCGCATCGTCAGCTTCAGGCGCGGCGCGCACGTATCGCCTCTAGCTGAGATGCCAGGGCCCCCGGGTTTCTGCACCGAACGCCTGCCAGTCGCCGGGCGCTGCCGAAAAAAGGTGCGGGGCGATAAGCGTGCACTGCTTCCTTAAACTGCTATCGTGCAACATCACATCTAGGTGGCTCAGTCAAGAAAAAACCCGGCCCGGTGATCCGCCGGACTGGTTTTTTTCTTGCAGGCCGTCTGCGATCAGCCTGGCCGCTGGCGATGCGCCTGAGGACTTAAGCCCGGCCGGGAGCCGTGCTGGCCAGCGACTGCAGTCTGGCACGCGCTTCTGTGGCGGCTTCTGCACGCACCTCGTCGCGGCTACGGTCGCTGGCCGACCGCGCTGCGGCGATTATCGTGCCGCCGTCCACTTCATGGCTGGCAGTCACAGGGCCTGGT